>NZ_JADYVV010000085.1:0-41243 GCF_020194035.1 Bradyrhizobium sp. BRP56 | reverse complement strand
AGGCAAAACCGCGCGCCAACAGAACCCGCATTCAAAGGGATCGCTCGCCTTCGCCGCATGGGTCATCGCTCGTCTTGGCGGCTGGACCGGTTACTATGACAAACCCGGCCCAAAAACCATGCGCCGGGGCCTCGACGACTTCCAGCGCATCAAATACGGCTCGACCCTGAGACTCCAAAATGTGTGAATCGGAGAGCCGCAGGCGGGGAGAGGTCGCATCGCATCGAAGATGCGATGCGGGTGAGGGGGAGTCTCCGCGGGCGCAGCTAATGCAGCGGTGCGCGGAAGCAGCCCCTCACCCCGACCCTCTCCCCGTAAGAACGGGGAGAGGGAGTGGAGTCTCGTCCCGACCGCGGCTAGCCCGCCGGTCCGGTGTCCTCGATGATCGGGCCGAACAGCTCCCAGCGCTCGCCGTTGAACTTCATCATCTGCATCTGCTTGTTGATGCGGTAGTCGTTCGGCCCCGTCGTGATCGACATGCCCGGCAGCGCGAGGCTCGGCACGAACTTCTTCAGGCTGGTCACCTGCTTCATCAGATTCTCGCGGGTGAGGTCGTCGCCGCACTGCTTGAGCACCTGGATCAGGAGCTCGGCCGTCGAGTAGCCGTAGGTGTTGACGGTGTTGAGCTTGTCGCCTTCCGGATAATACTTGTCCATGAACGCGAAATAGGCCTTCACGCCGGGATCGTCCTTCCATTGCGGGTCGGCGGGATCCTTGCCGTAATTGGTCGAGATGATGCCCTTGGAGATATCGAGACCGGCCGGCTTCAGCGTCGCCGACACCGGGCTCGCATTGATGTCGAGGATGTGCACCGGGTTCCAGTTGAGATCGGCGACCTTTCGGATCGCCTGCGCGGCGAATTTTGGCGTCGAGGCATCGTAGAGCAGGTCGACGCCGGCGGCCTTCAACTTGACGATCTGGGAATCGACCGTCGGGTCGGTCAGCTCGTAGGACACCTCGGCGACGATCATGCTGGCGGCCTTGTCGCCGAGCCCGCTCTTCAGGCCGGTGATGTAGTCGCGGCCGAGATCGTCGTTCTGGTAGAAGATGCCGATCTTCGCGTTCGGGTGATTGGCTAGGATGTATTTGGCGTAGATGCGTCCCTCGGACTGGTAGTTCGGGTTGAACGCGATCGTCCACGGCGCGTTCTGCGGATCGGAGAAGCGCGACGCGCCGGTGGAGGCGAGCAGCTGCGGCACCTTCTTGACATTCAGATATTTCTGCACGGCGGCATTCGACGGCGTGCCGATGATCTGGAACGTGAACAGCACCTCGTCGCCCTCGACGAGCTTGCGCACCTGCTCGACCGCTTTCGGCGGCGAATAGGCGTCGTCATACTGGATCAGGTTCAGCTTGCGGCCGTTGATGCCGCCCTGATCGTTGATCATCTTCATGTAGGCCGCCTGGGTCTTGCCGATGCCGGCATAGGCGGATGCGGGGCCGGAGAACGGCACGGTCTGGCCGATCTTGATCTCGGTGTCGGTCGCGCCGATGTCGTATTTCTTCTGCGCGGTGGCCGATGTAACCGACAACGCGATCGCAAGCGCCGTCGCAGCGAGCAATTGCACGCTTCTCATGTCCGTGACCTCCCTGTTGCCGGTGATCTTGTCCGCAAGCTCAGACCGGCGGATGTCACCGTTGCACGGGATGATGGAGGAACGGCTGAGCCATTGCAAGACGATGCACCCTGCGCGCGATGTCGCGTTCGAGCATGATCCGGCAAAGTGTGAGCGGTTTTCCGAGCGGATCATGCTCAAGAAAACAAAACCGCGCCCGCGCTTTAGGCCAACCAGAGCTGGATCAGCGCCAACGCAGCGGGAGCAGCCTGCACATAAAGAATGCGGCGGCTGACGGTGGCGGCGCCATAGGCACCGGCGACAATCACGCAGAGCAGGAAGAATGTCTTGATCTGGAACGCGAAGGCCGGATTGCCATGTACGAGGCCCCAGATCAGTCCGGCGGCGAGGAAGCCGTTATACAGCCCCTGATTGGCGGCGAGCACCGCAGAATCGTTTGCCTTCTCGATCGAGTTGCGAAACGTCTTCAGCCCGAGCGGCTTGGTCCAGAGAAACATCTCGAGCACAAGGAAATAGACGTGCAGCATGGCCACCACCGCGACCAGAACATTGGCAAGCAACAACATATTGCGGTCCCCCAGAGCTTCGGTTCTGATTGAATCAGAATCGAAGCTCAAGATTGTTGTTTTGACGCGTTTTCTTCACGCCAACCGGTGTCCACTTCGCTCGAAAACGCTTTAACCGGAATTCGGGTGGACGCTAGCACGTGGGCGGTGAATTGTATGCCGGCCGATCTGCTTGCCCGAGATATGACAATGGCCGACCCCAGGACTGCACAGACCTTCAACCTCGACCGCCTCAAGACCCCGATCGGCGCCGCGCTGCTGGTGACCGACGATGACGGCGTGCTGCGCGCGCTCGACTGGGACGACTATGAGGGGCGCATGCTCGACCTGCTGCGGCTGCATTATGGCGCCGTGACGCTGCGGGACGGTCGCGCGCCGGCTGCGATGCGCAAGGCGCTCGGCGATTACTTCAAGGGCGATCTCGATCGGCTCGCGGATGTCGAATGGCGCGTCGCCGGCACGCCGTTCCAGCAGAAGGTCTGGCACGCGCTGCCGAACATTCCGCACGGCACCACCATGAGCTACGGCGCGCTGGCAGCGAAACTCAACGCGCCGAATGCGATGCGCGCGGTCGGCCATGCCAACGGCTCCAACCCGATCAGCGTCGTCGTGCCCTGTCATCGCCTGATCGGCGCCAACGGCTCGCTGGTCAAATATGGCGGTGGGCTGGAGCGCAAGCGCTGGCTGCTGCGCCACGAGGGCGTGGAGGTCTAGAGCGCTTTCGAGTGAAGTGGATACCGGTTCGCGTGAAGAAGCGCGTCATGACAACAAAACAGCAACCTCTTCGGCCGCCGGTGCGGCGATCAGTCGAGATCTTCGCGGGGCATGTTGCGCAGATCGCGCACGATATAGAGGAACACGACGAGCGAAGGTACCCACGCGAGTATCGCTCCCACCAGCATCGCATCGACCGTCGTCATGTGAGACTCCTTGCGCGCTATTGGCCGACGTCGTCAGATCGGCTTTTTCGACGGGGCGCCGGTTCTGGGGAAGGGATACAGCCACTTCCAATAGGCCTTGTTGCGCTCCAGCTGCCGCTTGTGGATCTCGCGGCACTTCGTCGAGCAAAACTGCTCAAAATACCAATTGTGCCGGATCAGCCCGAAAGGCCGTTTGCACGCCGGATTTCCGCAACGAGCTGTCATGACGCTGCCTCCGCATTCGCGCGCCAAAGCCAGCGGATGAAGTCCTCCTGGCCTTTGTAGAGGCAGAGGCGTCCGCAGTAGCGTTCGCCCGCCGGATTTCGCAAACAGATGATCTTGGGGTCTTCGCTGTCACACTGGGCGCAGCGCGGTTCCGCACGCATGGCGACCTCCCTCCGAGGAATTGCCATTTGCCAATCAAAATGTCTGGTGCTGTCCTTGCCGTCGATCTTCCCGAAGGACGACGATGCGAAATCTCGCGCCGCCGCCGTCCATGCGCAACTTGTCCAGATGTTTTGTGGCATCATCCTTGCGTATAGCCGGCCCGGTGATGGCTGATCCAACTCACGCACCCGGCGCCGCGCTGCGCTGCGCGAGGGCGGTATCGAGGCATTTGATCAGGACGTCCCCGTCGCAGGGCTTGCTCAGAAAGCAGATCGCTCCAGCCTTCAGCGCCCGGACGCGATCGCTTTCGACCGAGAACGCCGTGACGAAAATGAACGGAAAGCGGTGTCCGCTGGCGATCAGGTGGCTCTGCAAGTCGAGCCCGCTCATGGCCGGCATCCTGACATCCGCGATCACACAGGATGTGTCATTCAGGCGGGGCGAGTGCAAAAATTCCTCGGCCGACGCGTAGGTCTCGACCGCGTAGCCTAGCGACCTGACGAGATTGTCGGTCGCGGTGCGAACCGACATGTCATCGTCGATGATTGATATCACTGGCGGGTTGGGCAAGGAGGTTTTCCCGGGCCGGAGGGCCTCTGGCGTGTGCATCATGTGGGGACCACAGTGCGTCGCCAATCGGGGCCGGAGAATCATACTTAGGTTTGCGCCCCGCCGGCTGCCGGTCCGATCTGGAGCATCTGTGCCATCCTGACCAGATCGGGTAACGACTTTGCCGCCATTTTCCGCATGATGTGCCCGCGGTGTATCTTCACTGTGATCTCGGCCACACCGATTTCGGCGGCGACCTGCTTGTTCATCAACCCCGCCGTGACGAGCGTCATCACCTGGCGTTCACGCGGCGTCAGGGTCGCGAAGGCGGCGCGCAGGTTGGCAAGAACCTTGGCCTCATCGCGACGATTCCTGTCGCGCTCGATCGCCGTCGTGACGGCATCCAGCATGTCCTGATCGCGGAATGGCTTGGTCAGGAAGTCCACAGCGCCGGCCTTCATGGCCCTGACCGTCATCGGGATATCGCCGTGGCCGGTCATGAAGATGATCGGAATATCGATGCCCGCCTTCGCCAGCTCCCCCTGAAAGTCCAGCCCGCTCACCCGCGGTAACCTGATGTCGAGGATCAGGCAGCTCGGGACATCCGGAGGCTTGCGCTGCAGAAATTCATGGGCCGAGCCGAATGCTGCGGTCCGCAAGCCGACCGACCGGAACAGATTGCTCAGCGCGTCCCGCACGGATGCGTCGTCGTCGACGACGAAGACGATGGGATCCTCGGCGTTTGCCAGACCAGAAGGCGATGCCGCGCGCCCGGTCACCATGCATGATCCTCTTCGTGCAGTGGCAAGGTGAACTGGAACGTCGCGCCGGGGCCGATGTTTCCGGCCACGGACAGGCGGCCTCGGTGAGCTTCGATGATCGATCGGCAGATCGACAGCCCCATCCCCATGCCGCTGGCCTTGGTGGTGTAGAACGCGTCGAACAGCCGTTCGGCATTCTCGGTCGCGATTCCGACGCCGCAGTCGGTGACCGTGACCACGATCTGCCCGGCCTCGTCATGGCGCGTCCGGATCACGAGTTCCCGCGGCCGGTCCGTGACCGGCTGCATGGCCTCGATACCATTGAGGACCAGGTTGAGGATGACCTGCTGCAGCTGGATACGGTCGGCGACGACAGACGGGAGCGCGGGAGCGAGGTCGAGCTGCAAGGATACCAGGTGACGCTGCAGTTCATGCTGCACCAGCCCGATCACCTGGTTGATGACTTCATTGACGTCCAGCGGCGCCTTCTGACCGGTCGTCTTGTTCACCATCGCGCGGACGCGCTGGATGACCTCGCCCGCCCGGTTGCCGTCGCTGATGATCGACCTGACCGCGCCGCGGGCTTCGTTCAGATCGGGGGCTGCCCGGTTGAGCCACCGCAGGCAAGCCGCGGCATTGGTGACCACGGCGGCAAGCGGCTGGTTCACTTCATGGGCGATCGATGCGGCGAGCTCGCCGAGCGCCGTCACGCGCGTGACGTGTGCGAGGTTGGTCTGCGCTTCGTGCAACTCCGCCTCGGCTCGCTTGCGGGCGGTCACGTCGGTGACCGCTCCGATGAATTCGGTGTCGCCCGAAAGGTTCGTTACCGTATGCGCCCTGGCGTGAACAAACTTGATCGCCCCATTGGGCATCAGCAATCGGTAGCCGTGCTCGAAGTCCTTGCCGTCGAGCGAGGCGCGGTCGATGGTCCGTTGCACGCGGGCGCGATCGTCCGGATGGACGCGCTGCAGGACCGTGGCATGTGTGATGGAAGGAGCTCTGTCGAATTCGAAGATCCTGAACGTCTCTTCCGACCAGATGATCTCGCCGCTGGCGACGTGCCAGCCGAAGCTGCCGGTGTGGCTCAATCGCTGGGCTTCGGTCAGGTACATTTCACTCTGCTGCAGCGCATTTTCGGCGTGCTTGCGCTCGGTAATATCCTCGCATGCGATCAGCACGATCAGCTGATCGCCCAGCCGCCGCACCGCCTTGGCGTTTTCACGAACCCAAATCCTTGAACCGTCCTTGCGGACCTTCCGGATTTCCCAATTGTGGGTCTGGCCGATGTTGTCGAGGCATGCCGCGACGTTGCGTTGGACCATGTCCCGGTCTTCGGCGGCAAAGACCCGCAGCACCGATTGTCCGAGCAGTTCGTCGACGGTGTAGCCGAGCTGCGCCGCGCCGAACGTGTTGACCGACAGCACGAGCCCCGTTGCGTCGACCATGAAGTACATGACCGGGTTGTGCTCGAATACCTCCTTCCATTGCGCTTCGCTGTTGCGCAGCGCCTCCATCGCGCGCTCCTCGCTGCTGGCTCGGCCGCGCAACATGGCTTCCATCCGCCTTTGCGAACGGCCAACCAGGCGGATCATCAGCAATGCGGCGGTAAGCGACGCGACGAGCAGCGCCAGGGCAACCAGATGGGCGGAAGCTGCCGGCTGCGGACCTAGCAACAGCCCGATGCAGGTTGCCGCCAAGGCCAGCACCATGCCGCCGAGCAGCCATTGCTCGGCCGACCAGGACTTCGTGGTCGGGTCGCGGATCATCGGCAGCCCAGCACTTGGCCATCATCATGGGCCGCGCTGCGTCGCTAGGTGACTGCTACCATCAGCGGCGACAACGTCGCCCTCCCAATAGACTGTATATTAGCAGCTTTCTTGCCGCCCGGGCGGGATGGCGCCGGCCTTTTTGGCGGTCCAAACCCGTGAGATCGCGCAGAAAGCGAAGCCATCGAGCACGCTCAGGTCCAGGTTGCGACCTAAACTCAAGTATGAGTCGTCTCCACCGAATGTAACGGTCGGATCAACCTCCGTTCAATGGCCCGTTCCATCCCGGTGACTACGCTTATTGGGTAACTCGATGACGGTAGAGATTTCCGGGTTCAGCAATCGCCAATCAGTGACGGAGATTGAAATGCCCAGCGCGCGCCTGCATCTGATCGTTTGCTCCGACGACGTCGACCACGAGGCAAGGCCTCAGAGACGCGATCGCAGCTTCCAGCCTTCCGTCATCGATGGTGGCAAGCAAACAGCAAGCACGCCGGCCGACAACCCGTGGATCGATCTGCTGGACGCATTCGATCTCGGCGTGGTGGTCTGTCAGGCCAGCTACCTCGCCTTGCTGGGAGCGAGCCTGGCGGCGCTGCAGCCGCAATTCGACGTGCCAGATTCAGGGCGGTAGCCGGCCCTGAATTCCAAGTCCGGCAGGCTGCCGGGACCGAAGCGCTGGCTGCTCACGCCTGGGTCGCGCAAGACGGGTCCGATCACAGCCTCCGTGAGAGCCCGGAATCCATTCCCCGCCTAGCCCCGGCCCTGATGGATTCCGGGCTCAGTTCTGCAGGCGCCTCGGCTGCGCAATGGCGCACCGGAATGATGGGCGGAGCAGGTCGACGGCGCGGCTCCCGCGCCAGGCTCCCGACGGCGGCAAATTGCAGCAATTTTTTCGAAAGATGCCCGGTTCGCTTTAGCCGCTTTTGAAGCACCTGATTATTGGATCTGTCCGGCAACGGCATCGCTCTGCAGAGCTGTGCGTTGGTTCGCGCACTGACAGATCAGGGGCCGGTCAATATGAATCAGGCACAGCAGCACAAGCCGCTTCCCGAAGATAATAATTCCGTCACCAGGAATGAGGCCGACGGCGCACGGGGATTGCAGCGCGATCTGCAGGAACGGCTGCAGCCGGAGCACGACGAGCCGGTCAGCGATAGCGCTCCCCATCCCGAAGCGCCCGCCGGATCGGGCCGGATGGTTCGCCGCCTGCTCAAGGTCGGTATTGGCCTTGCCATCGTCGCCGTCTTCGGATGGCTGCCGCTCAGGGCTGTGTTGCAGACCTCGAGCGTGGAGGCCGTGGTCAACGCCAGGATCGTGACCTTGCGGTCACCGATCGACGGCACCGTGAGCGCGAAGCCGCAGAAATCCACGCAGCTCAGCGTGGTGCGCGAGGGCGATGCGATCCTTCATGTCGTCAACGCGCGCGGCGATCGCGCCCGGCTCGATGATCTCCGGCGGCAGATGTCGCGGTTGGAAAATGAGCGCCCGAGTCTGGCGGCCAAGCTTGCGGCCGCCGAGACGGCGCAACAGGACCTTGCCCGCCAGGCCGGCCAGTTCCGTGACGGCCGCATCCTCCAGCTCGAGGCCCGGATCGCCGAAATCCAGACTGCGATCGAGGCCGCCGCCGCACGGCGGGAGGAGGCCGTGGCCGCCGTCGAGCGGGCGTCGTCGCTGATCAAGTCGGGCAGCGTGTCGACGGTCGAAATGGCTCGCCTGACGCGCGAGCAGGCGATCTCGCAGCAGACCGAAATCGGCGCTCGACGGCGTCTCGATGCCGCCAAGGTCGAGCTCACCGCGGCAAGGAACGGTACCTATCTCGGCGACAGCTACAATGACCGGCCGAGCTCCGTGCAGCGCGAGGAGGAGATGCGCCAGCGCGTCAGCGATCTGCGCGCCGATCTGGCGCATGCCGATGCCGAGATCGACTGGTTGACCCACGAGATCGCCGCCGAGCAGCTGCACTACGTCAACCGGGCCGAAGCCGACATCAAGGCCCCGGTTGGCGGGCGCATCTGGGAGATGATGACCTCGCCCGGCGAGGACGTCAGGGCCGGGCAGCCCTTGCTCAAGCTGCTCGATTGCAGCGGCGCGGTGGTCACGGCGAACGTCACCGAGAGCGTCTACAACGGACTGAAACTCGGCGAGCAGGCGAGCTTCGAGCCGAATGACGGCAGCGCCGCGCTGCAGGGCGAGATCGTCAATCTCACCGGCGCGTCGGGCGCGCCCGCGAACCTTGCGATCAATCCGGATGCGCTGAACAAGGAGCCGTATCGGGTGACGGTCTCGATGCCGGCGCTCGATACCACGGGCAAGGATTGCGCGGTCGGCCGCACCGGGCGCGTGGTGTTCAACGCGGACGTGGCAAAGTCATGATGGCGGCATTTGCGCCCGGGCTGGTCGCCTTCGGCGCCTGCCTTGCCATCCTGCCCCTGCTCCGCCGCGAGCAGACCCTGGCCCGCGTCATGATGACCGGCATGTCGTTCGTCCTGCTGGTCCACTATTTCGCGTGGCGGGTGACCCACACCTTGCCGCCTCCGGGCCTCACCGCCGACGCGCTGGTCGGCTATCCCTTCATGCTGGCCGAGGCGGCCTCGATGATCGCGGTGTGCCTGTCGCTGCTGTTCCTCAGCCGCACGATCGACCGCTCACCCGAGGTCAATTCGATCCTGCGCCGATCGAAGCTGCCCGCAAACGCGCCGCTCGTCGACGTCTTCATCTGCACCTACAACGAGGAGAAGGCGATCCTGGAGCGCACCATCATCGGCGCGACCGGGCTGAACTATCCGAACTACCGCGTCTGGGTGCTCGACGACGGGCGGCGGCTCTGGCTGCGCCGGCTCGCCCAGGAGCTCGGCTGCAACTATCTGGCCCGCCCGGACAACCGCCACGCCAAGGCCGGCAACATCAATCATGCGCTCCAGCACGTTTCTGGGCTGGCTGAGCGGCCGGAGTTCATCTCGATCCTCGATGCGGATTTTGTCCCGATGCCGGATTTCCTGACCCGGGCGATGAGCCTGATGCAGGACGGCAGCGTCGGCGTCGTGCAGACGCCGCAGCACTTCATCAACCCGGATCCGATCCAGACCAATCTTGCGGCGACCGATGTGTGGCCCGACGAGCAGCGCTTCTTCTTCGATATCCTGATGCCGGCCAAGGATGCCTGGGACACGGCATTCTGCTGCGGCACCTCGTCGCTGATCCGCTTCTCCGGCCTGATGCAGATCGGCGGCTTCCCGACCGATTCGGTGACGGAGGATTACCTCGTCACGCTGCGCCTGAAGGAGAAGGGATTGCGCACGGTCTATCTGAACGAGCGCCTGACCATCGGCCTCGCGCCGGAGGGGCTGAAGGAATACATCACGCAGCGCGGGCGCTGGTGTCTCGGCTTCATGCAGATATTTCGCGGCCGCAGCGGGCCGTTCTCGCGGCAATCGAAGCTCGCCTTCATGGACCGGCTGTCGTTGGTCGATGCCTTCATGAGCTGGGCGGCGGCCTACGGTACCAAGGTTTTCGGCCTGGTCGTGCCGTGGCTTTATCTGCTGTTCGGGATCAAGGCGGTCCACGCCGACCTGTTCGAGCTGCTGAAATACTTCTTGCCGTTCTATGTCTGGCACGCCTTCACGATGGCCTGGATCTCGCGCGGCCGCTCGCTCGCGATCATGACCGACGTGTCGCAATACATCGCGGCGCCCGCGGTGTTGAAGGCGGTCGTGACCGGCCTCGCCAGGCCGCAGGGCCACAAGTTCAAGGTGACGGCCAAGGGCGGCGACCGCAACCGCCGCTTCATCGAATGGCCGCTGCTGCGGCTCTATGGCGCCGCCCTGCTGATCACGCTGCTGGCGATCGCCTATGCCTTCATCCTGCATCTGCGCGGCGACAGCATAGCCTATGGCGGGCTGGCGCTGGCCTGGAGCCTGTACAATTGCGTCGTGCTCGCGATCGTGTGCTTCATCTGCATCGAGCAGCCGCGGCGCCGCAAGGCCGAGCGGTTCGAACGCGACGAGCCGATCCTGATCCATCAGGACAGCGAGATGCGCTTGATCCGGATGGCCGACATCTCGATCTCGGGCGCGCGCTTCATCGATCCTGTCCCGCCCGCCATCGGTTCCTTGATCAAATGCAATGTCTACGGACAAAACGTCGCCGCGACCGTGGTCCGGCGCACCCGCGACGGCTTCGGCGTCCGCTTCGAGGACGCGGTGGCGACGCGGGTGAATGTCGTGCGCGCATTCTATGCCGGTGAATATGTCCGCGCCTTCCGCGGCGTGCGCGCGGCGCCGGTCGGCAAGGCCCTGCTGATGCGGCTGTTCGGTTGATCCGCCGCGGGATTGGGGCTTCGCTCCTTCGGTGGAAACGGTTTTCGATCCCGTCATCCCCGCGCAAAGGCTTCGCCTTTGTCGCTGGAGGAGCGCGGAACGCGCGTCTCGAAGGATCGACGGCCCGGCCGCTTCCGCATACTCCCACTCTCTTGGGGAAGGAACGTGGCCGTCGATCCTTCGAGACGGCCGCTGCGCGGCCTCCTCAGGATGACGGGACAGGCGTGTACGCTTCTTACGATTCGATCTACGCCGCCGGCTTCGCCGCCTGGTCCTCGCTCGCCAGCAGATGCAGCAGCGCGCTCTTGATCGCGGCCTGCCGGGTCGGCGCCGTGATCTGGGCGCCGAGCAGGTCGGTGACATAGAACACGTCGCGGGCGCGTTCGCCGAAGGTCGCGACATGGGCCGAGGCGATGTTGAGGTTGAGCTTCGAGATCGCGGTGGTGAGCTGGTAGAGCAGGCCGGGCCGGTCGAGCCCGGAGACCTCGATCACGGTGTAGCGGTCGGACCACTGGTTGTTGATGGTCACCTCGGGCTCGACGATGAACGGCCGCGCCTTGCTGCGGACGGTGCGCTTTGCGACCGCCTCGGGCAGCCGCAGCTTGCCTTCCAGCACGTGCTCGATCATCTCGCCAATTCTGGTGGCGCGGCGGCCCTCGTCCTCGTCGCGGTCGTATTCGCGTGAGATCGAGATGGTGTCGAGCGCGCGGCCGTCGGTCGTGGTGTAGATCTGGGCGTCGACGATGTTGGCGCCGGCCGACGCGCAGGCACCCGCGATGATCGACAGCAGCCAGGGATGGTCGGTTGCCAGGATCGTCAGTTCGGTGACGGCGCGGACCTCGTCGAAGCCGACATTGATCGCAAGCTTGTGGCCGGCCTGCTCGCTGGCGCGGATGAAGCGGGCCTGGCGGATCTTGCGCGCCAGCTCGACCTTGAGCCAGTAGGCCGGATAGTGCCGGCCGATATAGGCGTTGAGCTCCGCCTCCGGCCATTCGGTGAAGGCGCGGCGGAATTCGGCTTGCGCCACCGCGATGCGCTGGGCGCGGTTGACCTCGGAGAAGCCGCCGGTCAGCACCGGCTCGGTCTCGTAATACAGCGTACGCAACAGCTGCGCCTTCCAGCCGTTCCACACGCCCGGGCCGACGCCGCGGATGTCGGCGGTGGTCAGGATCGTGAGCAGCTTCATCTGCTCGACCGACTGCACGACGGCGGCGAAATTCTCGATGGTCTTGCGGTCCGACAGGTCGCGCGATTGCGCCACCGTCGACATCGTCAAATGCTCCTCGATCAGCCACGCCACCAGCTCGGTGTCGGCCGGCGAGAAGCCGAGCCGCGGGCACAGCCGCCGCGCCACCTTGGCGCCGGCGATCGAATGATCCTCAGGCCGGCCCTTGGCGATGTCGTGCAGCAGGGTCGCGATATAGATCACCGGGCGGTGCTCGGGGCGGATCTTGCGAAACAGGTCGCTGGCGACCGTGAACTCCTCGTTGCCGCCGCGCTCGATGTCCTGCAGGTAGCCGATACAGCGGAGCAGATGTTCGTCCACCGTGTAGTGGTGGTACATGTTGAACTGCATCATCGACACGATCTTGCCGAAGGCGCGGATGAAGTGGCCGAGCACGCCGGTCTCGTTCATCCGCCGCAGCACGATCTCCGCATTGTCGGAGGTCAGGATCTCCATGAACAAGCGGTTTGCTTCGTCGTTCTCGCGTAGCTGGGTGTTGATCAGCTTCAGCGAGCGCGTCACCGTGCGCATCGCATCGGGATGGAAGGCGAGGTTGTTCTGCTGCGCGAGGCGGAAGATCCGGATCAGATTGACCGGATCGTGCTTGAAGACGTCGGGCGCGGCGAGGTTGATGCGGTTGTTGTCGACGATGAAGTCGTCGCTGCCGTTAACCCGCCGCCGCTTGGTGCCGGGCCGCAGCCGCGCCACCATCCGGCTCAGCACCGGCGCCGGCTTGTTGTGCTCTTCCTCGAGCTTGGCGCACAGGATCGCCGTGAGGTCGCCGACGTCTTTCGCGATCAGGAAGTAGTGCTTCATGAAGCGCTCGACATCCTGCATGCCGGGATGCGAGGTGTAGCCGAGGCGGACCGCGATCTCGCGCTGCATGTCGAACGACAGCCGCTCCTCGGCGCGTCCGGCGAAGAAGTGCAGATTGCAGCGCACCGACCACAGGAAGTCGGCGCAGCGGCGGAAGGTGCGGTATTCCTGCGCGTCGAACACGCCGCGTTCCAAGAGCTCGTCGGTCTCGCGCACGCGGTAGACGTATTTGGCGATCCAGAACAGCGTATGCAGGTCGCGCAGGCCGCCCTTGCCGTCCTTGACGTTCGGCTCGACCAGATAGCGCGACTGGCCGGCGCGGCGATGCCGCTCCTCGCGCTCGGCAAGCTTGGCGGTGACGAATTCCGACGCGGTGCCCTGCACCACCTCCTTGTCGAAGCGCTCGACCAGCTCGTCATAAAGCGGCTGGTCGCCGGTCAGGAATCGCGTCTCCAGGATCGCGGTGCGGATCGTCATGTCGCCGCGCGCCTGGCGGATCGATTCATCGACCGAACGGGTGGCATGGCCGACCTTCAGCCCCATGTCCCAGAGGCAATAGAGAATGGCCTCGGCAACCTGTTCGCCCCAGGCGGTCTGCTTGTAGGGCAGGATGAACAACAGATCGATGTCGGATTCCGGCGCCATCAGCCCGCGGCCATAGCCGCCGGTCGCCACCACGGCCATGCGTTCGGCGCCCGAGGGGATCGGCGAGTGATAGAGGTGGCGGGTCGCCGCCGCGTAGAGGATGCGGATGATCTCGTCCTGCACGAAGCAGAGCCGTTCGGCGCAGCGCCGGCCGTGACGGTCCTTGAGCAGCAGCGCCTGCGCCGTGGCGCGCGCCGCGATCAGCTCGGCCTTGAGCAGCTGCGCCATCGCGGCGCGGAACTGGTCCTCGCGGCCGGCATGCCGTTCGGCAAGTGCATTCACCGCCGCGGTGATCCGCTCGGTCTCGAAACGATCATCCGCTTCAGGGCGGGCCTCGGCTACGACGCTGTCCATAGGTTCATCCGATATCGGACGGAGCCGTTGCTGTCACTGACCAAAGTATAACGACAGCAGCTCCATGCTTTCATGGCGGCGCTTCGAGCAAGATCGTTCTCGCGCCATCTCGTAAAGGGTAGAGATTTTCTCGTTGACCGCAAGGCTAACTCATTGAAATAAAAGATTGTTTCTTACATCTGATCGGGGGTCGACGAATGCAAAAATTTTCCCGGCGCACGTTCGCTGCGCTGCTCGCGGTCTCGACCTTGCTGCCCGGCGCGGCGCGCGCCGCCGACGCGCTGAAGGAGATCCGGATCGACTGGGCGACCTACAATCCGGTGTCGATGGTCCTGAAGCAGAAGGGCCTGCTGGAGAAGGAGTTCGCCAAGGACGGCATCAGCATCGTCTGGGTGCAGTCGGCCGGCTCCAACAAGGCGCTCGAATTCCTCAACGCCGGTTCGATCGATCTCGGCTCGACCGCGGGTTCGGCGGCGCTGGTCGCGAAGATCAACGGCAACCCGATCAAGTCGATCTATGTCTATTCGCGTCCCGAATGGACCGCACTGGTCACGACCAAGGACTCCAAGATCGCGTCCGTCGCCGACCTCAAGGGCAAGCGCGTCGCGGTGACGCGTGGCACCGATCCGCACATCTTCCTGGTT
The DNA here is from genome assembly GCF_020194035.1 of Bradyrhizobium sp. BRP56. NCBI lineage: Bacteria > Pseudomonadati > Pseudomonadota > Alphaproteobacteria > Hyphomicrobiales > Nitrobacteraceae > Bradyrhizobium > Bradyrhizobium sp. BRP56. Next base: position 26,714 of record NZ_JADYVV010000085.1, on the reverse strand, counting down.
CGTGCGCTGCTCGGCGCCGGCCTCACCGAAAAGGACATCACGCCGGTGCTGCTGCAGCACGCCGACGGCAAGACTGCGCTGATCCGCGGCGATGTCGACGCGTGGGCCGGTCTCGATCCGATGATGGCGCAGGCGGAGGTCGAGGACGGGGCGAAACTGTTCTACCGCAAGGCGGAAGCCAACACCTGGGGCATCCTCAATGTGCGCGAGGAGTTCTTGAAGGCGCATCCGGATATCGTCCGCCGCGTGCTCGCGACGTACGAGGAAGCGCGGAAATATTCGCTGGCCAACTATGACGAGCTGAAGAAGACCTTCATCGCTGTCACCAAGCTGCCGGACGCCGTGGTCGACAAACAGCTCAAGGAGCGCACCGAGTTGACCCACGGCCGGATCGGTAGCGCCCAGCGCGAATCGATTCTCGCCGCCGGCCTCGCCTTGCAGCAGGCGGGCGTGATCGACCCCAAGACCGACGTCAAGGCCGCGCTGGATTCCTTGGTCGACGATCAGGTCCCGCTGCCCACCAACTAACCGCTGTCGTTAGACTAACCTCCGTCGTCAAACTAACCTTCGTCGTCCCGGGCAAGCGAAGCGCGACCCGGGACCCATAACCACAGGGCTCTATCGTTGGACAAGGCTGTGGCCCCAGCTCGCTTGATTACCATGCCCTGTGGTTATGGGTCCCGGCCTTCGCCGGGACGACGTGAATGGAGTTGGCCCCACCTTGCGATCCCGCCGGAAGAATAGTTCTTGCTATGGCCATGACCGTTGACCTGCCCGCGCTAGAACAGACGGCCCCGCCCGGTGCACCTGCGCGGTGGTCGCGCTATGCGCGCCCGGTGCTCGGGCTCGTGCTGCCGGTCGCGCTGGCACTGGGCTGGGAACTCGTTGTTTCTCTCGGCTACTCCAACGGCCGCCTGGTGCCGCCGCCGTCAAAGGTGTTCGAGACCATCATTGAGCTCGCCAAGAGCGGCGAGCTGTCGCGCCATATCCTCGCGACGCTGTGGCGCGTGGGCGCGGGCTTTGCGCTCGGTGTCGTCGCCGGCACCATCATGGGCGCGATCTCCGGCTATTGGGATTTCGCCAAGCGGCTGCTCGATCCGACGGTGCAGGCGCTGCGCGCGATCCCCTCGCTCGCCTGGGTGCCGCTGTTCGTGCTCTGGCTCGGCATTTTCGAGACCTCGAAGGTCGCGCTGATCGCGGTCGGCGTGTTCTTTCCGATCTATCTCGGCGTGATGGGCGCAATTCTGTCGGTCGATCGCAAGGTCGTCGAGGTCGGGCGCGTATTCCGCCTGTCCGGACCCGCCATGATCCGTCGCATCCTGTTGCCCGCCGTGCTGCCGGCCTATGTGGTGGCGCTGCGGGTCGGGCTTGGTTTGGGGTGGATGTTCGTGGTCGCGGCCGAACTGATCGGCGCCTCCGAAGGACTCGGCTATCTCCTGCTCGACGGCCAGCAGCTCGGCAAGCCGGCGCAGATCCTCGCCGCGATCGTGATCTTCGCGATCCTCGGCAAGCTCACCGACTGGCTGATCGAGGTCGCCGCCGCACCGCTGCTGCGCTGGCAGGACGCGTTCGGCGCGCGGGGAGGGCAGTGATGCTGGCTCTCAAGGACGTCGGCAAGACCTATCCGAACGGTGTCCACGCGCTGGAGCGGTTCTCGGCCGAGATTGCGCCCGGCGAGATCATCGCGATCATCGGCGGCTCGGGTTGCGGCAAGTCGACGCTGCTGCGCGCCATCGCCGGCCTCGACCGCGCCAGCACAGGCAGCGTGACGCTCGACAATGCGGTGATATCATCGCCGCACGCCAAGATCGGGATCATCTTCCAGGAGCCGCGGCTGCTGCCCTGGCTCAGCGTCGCCGACAATATCGACTTCGGCCTCGCCGACCTTCCGGCCGAGGCGAGGCGCGCGCGCGTCATGGCGGCGCTCGCCCGCGTCGGCCTTGCCGACAAGGCCGCGGCCTGGCCGCGCGAATTGTCCGGCGGCCAGGCGCAGCGGGTCGCGATCGCCCGCGCGCTGGTGCCGCAGCCCGAAGTGCTGCTGCTCGACGAGCCGTTCTCGGCGCTCGATGCGTTCACGCGGCGCGATCTGCAGGATCATCTGCTCGATCTGTGGGCCGACACGCGGCCGACCTTGATCCTGGTCACCCATGACGTGGACGAGGCCGTGGTGCTCGCTGACCGCGTGCTGGTGATGCGGCCGCGGCCGGGCCGGCTATTCGAGGAGATCACCATCAACCTGGCGCGGCCGCGCGACCGGAAATCGGAGCTGTTCGACACCTTCAAGCGCCGCGTGCTGACCGCGCTCGACCGCTCGTTGGACCGCACGGTGCGGGACGTCACCGACAAATCGAGCGCCGGCGAGGCGATGTGGTGGTGACATCCGCTCCTTAAGGCCTTACATCGGCATAAAGAAGAATAGCCGGGAGATAAGACCATGGACGCCTCCGAACTCCGCGCAATGCAGGCTCCGATCAAGGAGCGCTACAAGACCGATCCCCAGACCGCCGTGATCACGCTGAAGGCGAAGGGCTCGATCGACAATGAGAGCATCGCCTGCAAGGTCGAGACCGGCCGTGCGCTCGCGATCGCCGGCCTCCACCCCGCTACCGGCGGCTCCGGGCTCGAGCTTTGCTCCGGCGACATGCTGCTGGAAGCGCTGGTCGCCTGCGCCGGCGTCACGCTGAAATCGGTCGCCACCGCGATCGACGTGCCGCTGAAGCCCGGCAATGTCTTCGCCGAGGGCGATCTTGATTTCCGCGGCACGCTCGGCGTCGACAAGGAGACCCCGGTCGGCTTCCGCGAGATCCGCCTCCGCTTCGAGATCGGCACCGACGCGCCGCAGGACAAGCTCGATCTCTTGCTGAAACTCACCGAGCGCTATTGCGTGGTCTATCAGACCATCAAGAACGGCCCGAAGGTGTCGGTGACGATGCAGCGGGTGTAACCGCTTTCAACGGTGTCGTCCCGGCCTAGTGCGCGATTGCGCACGGAGCCGGGACCCATACGCCGTGTCTTCTCGATTCAAGCCCCGCTGCCCGACGGCTTTCGCTCCCCACGAATAGTCGTGGTTATGGATCCCGGCCTTCGCCGGGATGACGCAGAATGTCCCCCGAACTCCACTTCGTCCTGATCCTCGTGCTGCGCATGGCGGTGGCGGCCGCATTCGTGGTCAGCGCGTCCATCATCACGGAGCGTTCGGGACCGGTGATCGGCGCGCTGATCGCAACCCTGCCGATCTCGGCCGGGCCGTCCTACACCTTCCTCGCGCTCGACCATGACGCCGCCTTCATCGCCGAGGGCGCGCTGGCGAGCCTGCCGGTCAACGCCGCCACGATCTATATGGGCCTGACCTACGCCGTGCTGGCGCAGCGCTTCAGCATGTGGATCAGCGCGGGCAGCGCGATCGCGGTGTGGCTGGTGCTCGCCACCATCATCCGCCAGTTCGAGTGGTCGCTCGCCGCCGGGCTGATCGTCAACGCCATCACCTTTGCGATCTGCATCCCGCTGCTGAGGCCCTATCGGCACGTCGCGAAAATGCCGCTGATCGCGCGGCGCTGGTACGACATTCCGCTGCGCGCGGCGCTGGTCGCAAGCCTGGTCGGCACCGTGGTCACGGCGTCAGGCTGGGTCGGCCCGCGTGTTACCGGCGTGATGGCACTGTTTCCGATCGTGTTCTCCTCGATGATGCTGATCCTGCATCCGCGCATCGGCGGCCCCGCCACCGCCGCCGTGCTCGCCAACAGCGCCTGGGGCCTGATGGGATTTGGTCTCGGCGTTGCCGTGCTGCACGTCGCGGTGCTGCAATTCGGCTCGCCAATCGGCCTCAGCTGCGCGCTCGTCACCTGCATCGTCTGGAATCTGGTGCTGTGGCAGCTCGGGCGGAGGAAGAGTGGGAAGGCGTCTTGACCTCCCCTTGAAAAGGGGAGGTCGCTTTGCTCGGCTGAGCAAAGCGGGTGGGGATCTGCTCTCTCCGCAAACAGTGTTGCCTGCGGCTGACCCCCATCCCGACCTTCCCCCTTTCAGGGGGAAGGAGAAGGATGATCCGCAGCCCGGATGAAGCCAACGGGTCGCGCGAACGCGCGCCCGATGACGGACTCCACGCAATCCGCGGCGGTCGTGCAATGGAGAGCGCGTTCCCGGATTTCGCTTCGCTGCATCCGGGTTACGGATCTATTGCTTCGGCAGCTTCGCCCTTAGCGCATACAGCGCATCCAGTGCCTCGCGCGGCGACATCTCGTCGGGGTGCAGCGCCTTCACCGCCTCGACCAGCAGATCGGCTTCGCTCGGCGGTTTGTCCTCGCTGGCGGCGCGGGAGGGGACGGCGAACAGCGGCAGGTCGTCGACCAAGGCGCGCGCGGTCTGGCCGCGATCTTGCGCTTCGAGTTTTGCCAGCACCGATTTGGCGCGCGTGATCACGGCCGGCGGCAGGCCGGCGAGTTTTGCGACCTGGATGCCGTAGGAGCGGTCGGCGGAGCCGGGTAGCACCTCGTGCAGGAACACGACGTCGCCCTGCCACTCCTTGACCCGCACCGTGGCGTTGAACATCCGCGGCAGTTTCGCCGAGAGGGCGGTCAGTTCGTGGTAATGCGTCGCGAACAGCGTGCGGCAGCGGTTGCTCTCATGCAGATGCTCGATCGCGGCCCAGGCGATCGACAACCCGTCGAACGTCGCCGTGCCGCGGCCGATCTCGTCGAGGATCACCAGCGACCGCTCGCTCGCCTGGTTCAGGATCACCGCGGTCTCGACCATCTCGACCATGAAGGTCGAGCGTCCCCGCGCCAGGTCGTCGGCAGCGCCGACGCGCGAGAACAGCCGGTCGACGATGCCGAGCCGCGCGCGCGACGCCGGCACGTAAGAGCCGATCTGCGCCAAGAGCGCGATCAGCGCGTTCTGCCGCAGGAAGGTCGACTTACCGGCCATGTTCGGACCTGTGATCAGCCAGAGCTGGCCGGATTTCTGGCCCGGCGCCGGCGACAGGTCGCAGGCATTGGCGATGAACGGCTGGCCGTCGCGCTTCAGGGCCTGCTCGACCACCGGATGCCGTCCGCCCTCGATCGCAAAACCGAGCGAGCCGTCGACATCGGGCCGCACGTAATTGTCGTCGATCGCAAGTTTGGCCAATGACGTCGCGACGTCGAGCATCGCGAAGGCATGTGCGGCATTGCGCAGATCATCGCTCGCCGCGAGCGCCATCGCGCTCAGGCGGTCGAAGATCTCGAGCTCGAGATTGAGCGCGCGCTCGCCGGCATTGGCGATCTTGGCTTCGATCTCGCCGAGCTCTGCCGTGGTGAAGCGGACCTGTCCGGCCAGCGTCTGGCGATGGATGAAGGTTGCATTCAGCGGCGGCGCGAACAGCTTGTCGCCGTGCTGCGCGGTGACCTCGACGAAATAGCCCAGCACGTTGTTGTGCCGGATCTTCAGCGTCTTGATGCCGGTGTCCTCGGCGTAGCGCGCCTGCATCGCGGCGACGACGAGGCGCGAGGCGTCGCGTAAATTGCGGCTCTCGTCGAGCGCGGCCTCATAGCCCTCGCGGACGAAACCGCCATCGCGCTTGATCAGCGGAAGCTGATCGGCGAGTGCGCGGGAGAATTCCTGCGCCAGATCGCGCGACGGGCGCTGTAGCGCCGCCATCACGGTCGAAATCTCGGCCGGCGGATTGGCAAGCTGCGCCAGCAGCTCCAGCGCCTGGTCGGCGGCGAGGATGCCGTCGCGGAGGCTCGCGAGATCGCGCGGGCCGCCGCGGCCGACCGAGAGCCGCGCCAGCGCGCGCGACATGTCGGGCGCTGCGCGCAGCACGGTCCTGACGTCCTCGCGCGCCGCGGAATCCGCGACGAAGGCCGAGACGGCATCGAGCCGCCGCGCGATCACGGCAACGTCGGTGAGCGGCGCGGCAAGGCGCTGCGCCAGGAGGCGCGAGCCCGCCGCAGTGACGGTGCAGTCGATCGCATCGAGCAACGAGCCGCGGCGCTCGCCGGCCAGCGTGCGGGTCAGTTCGAGGTTGGCGCGGGTCGCCGGATCGATCGCCATCGTGGTGCCGGCGGCCTCGCGCGCCGGCGGCGACAGCGGCGGACGTTTGCCGACCTGGGTGCGGTCGATATAGGTGACGGCCGCGGCTGCGGCGGTCGCCTCCAGCCGCGACATCGCCGACAGGCCGTCCATGGTCGCGACCGCGAAATAGTCGCACAGCCGCCGCTCGGCGGTGGCGCTGTCGAACACGTCGCGGGTCAGCGGCGTCACCGACGGCAGTTCGCGCAAGGTCGGCGCCAGCTCGCTGTCGCTGTAGAGCGCATCGGTGACGATGGCCTCGTTCGGATTGATGCGCGCCAGCGTTGCCGCGAGCTCCGCGGTCGAACACTCCGTCACCATGAATTCGGAGGTCGAGATGTCGATCCAGGCGAGCCCGAGCCGGTCGGCGCCGGCCGAGCCGCGGGCGCGCGCGATCGCGATCAAATAATTGTTGGTGCGGGCGTCGAGCAGGGTGTCTTCGGTCAGCGTGCCCGGCGTCACCAGCCGCACCACGCCGCGGCGGACCACGCTCTTGTTGCCGCGGGCTTTGGCCTCCGCGGGATTTTCCGTCTGCTCGCACACCGCGACGCGGTGGCCGGCGCCGATCAGGCGATGCAGGTAATCCTCGGAGCGCTCGACCGGCACGCCGCACATCGGGATGTCCATGCCCTGATGCTTGCCGCGCTTGGTCAGCACGATGCCGAGCGTCCGGGAGGCGATCTCCGCATCCTCGAAGAACAGCTCGTAGAAGTCGCCCATCCGGTAGAACAGCAGCAGGCCGGGATGGGCGGCCTTGATTTCCAGATACTGTTCCATCATCGGCGTGACGCGCGACGGCGCCTCGGCGGCGGGAGCGGACTCGGGCGGAACGGGGATGGGCTGCTGGATGGTCATGAGGTGGCGGAAGCTACAAAATTTCGCCGCGCGGTCCTATCCGAGAGAAGGGGGTTTTCCACCCTGTCCACGGTGTCGGTTTGTCAGCCCTCACGGTAATGCGTGCAGGGCGCGCGGTGGCATCAATTGACCTGCCGCGGGCACGCTCCTAAAACCGATCTCAAGTTCCAGCCGATCCAGCGCTAAGTCGCGGCATTCAGGGAGAGATTCAATGCGTGATGTGTTCATTTGCGATGCGGTCCGGACCCCGATCGGCCGTTTCGGCGGCTCGCTCGCCAAAGTACGCGCCGACGATCTCGCGGCGGCCCCGATCAAGGCGCTGATGGCCAAGCACCCGACGCTCAATTGGAACGAGGTCGACGAGGTCTATTTCGGCTGCGCCAACCAGGCCGGCGAAGACAACCGCAACGTCGCGCGCATGGCGCTGTTGCTCGCAGGCATGCCGGAGTCGGTTCCCGGCCAAACCCTGAACCGGCTCTGTGCTTCCGGCCTCGACGCGGTCGGCGCCGCGGGCCGCGCCATCCGCGCCGGCGAGATCGATTTCGCGATCGCGGGCGGCGTCGAATCGATGACGCGCGCGCCGTTCGTGATGGGCAAGGCCGCGGAAGCCTTTTCGCGCTCGTCCGAGATCTACGACACCGCGATCGGCTGGCGCTTCATCAATCCGCTGATGAAGGCGCAGTACGGCGTCGATGCGATGCCGGAGACCGGCGAGAACGTCGCCGAGGAATTCCAGGTGTCGCGCGCCGATCAGGATGCGATGGCGATCCGCTCGCAGCAGCGTGCGGGCGCGGCGATCGCGTCGGGCTATTTCGCCGAGGAGATCATTCCGGTCCAGGTGCCCGGCGGCAAGGCCGGCCCGATCACCGTCGACAAGGACGAACATCCGCGTCCGGAGACCACGCTCGAAGGCCTCGCCAAGCTGAAGCCGATCGTGCGCAATCCGGGCACGGTGACCGCGGGCAACGCATCCGGCGTCAATGACGGCGCCGCCGCGATGATCCTCGCTTCCGAAGCCGCGGTGAAGAAGCACGGCCTAACGCCGCGCGCAAAAATCCTCGGCCTTGCCTCGGCCGCGGTGCCGCCGCGCATCATGGGCATCGGCCCGGTGCCGGCTACCAGGAAGCTGGTCGAGCGTCTCGGCATCAAGGTGTCGGACTTCGACCTGATCGAGCTCAACGAGGCCTTCGCCTCGCAGGGCATCGCCTGCCTGCGCCAGCTCGGCGTCAAGGAAGACGCCGATTTCGTCAATCCGCATGGCGGCGCGATCGCGCTCGGCCACCCGCTCGGCATGAGCGGCGCGCGGCTGGTCTTGACCGCCGTGCACGGCATGGAGAAGCTGGGCGGGAAGCTTGCCTTGGCAACTATGTGCGTCGGGGTCGGCCAAGGCGTCGCGGTCGCGATCGAAAAGCTGAATTAAGCCAATGGCTTGGAGGGGCTGAAAACAGCCCTTCCCCAATTTGGTTATGCATTATAATGATCTGACGTGAGCTCACCGGGCGCGTGGGCCGCGGAGGAATTCGCCATGACCTTGTTGTACCCGCTGCAATCGCTTGCGGCCCATCCGGCGCGGCTGTCGCCGGACTATCGCTCCACCGTGAAGCGTTCGCCGCAGAAGCCGCTGATCTCGATGCGGCACACGCTCTCGGAGCTGACCGGGCCGGTCTATGGTCATGAGACGGTGCGCGCGCACGACAACGACCTCACCATCCAGGCCAAGGGCGAGCCGCTCGGCGAGCGCATCATCGTGCACGGCTATGTGCTCGACGAGGACGGCCGCGGCGTGCCCAACACGCTGGTCGAGCTGTGGCAGGCCAATGCCTGCGGCCGCTATATCCATGTCGTCGATCAGCACCCGGCGCCGCTCGATCCCAACTTCACCGGCGCCGGCCGCACGCAGTCCGATGCCAAGGGCTATTACAAGTTCATCACCATCAAGCCCGGCGCCTATCCGTGGGGTAATCACCACAACGCCTGGCGGCCGGCGCATATCCACTTCTCGGTGTTCGGCCACTCGTTCGTCTCGCGGCTCGTGACCCAGATGTATTTCCCCGGCGATCCGCTGTTTCCGTTCGATCCGATCTTCAACTCGGTGACCGACGAGAAGGCGCGGGCGCGGATGATCTCGTCGTTCGATCTCGAGAACACCAAGCCGGAATGGGCGCTGTGCTACCGCTTCGATATCGTGCTGCGCGGGCAGAGTGCCACGCCGATGGAGACCAAGTAACGTGTCGCACCCGCGTCCTGATGGAATCACGCCTTCGCAGACCGTCGGCCCCTATTTCAAGTACGGCCTGACGCCGAACGGCGAATATGAATGGAACGACGCTTTTACCAACAACCTTCTGACGCCTGACGTCTCGGGTGAGCGCATCCGCGTCGAGGGCAAGGTCTATGACGGCGACGGCGCCGTGATCCCGGACTGCATGCTGGAGATCTGGCAGGCCGACGCGCAAGGGCGCTTCTCCGATCCGCAGGATGCGCGCGCGCTGCCCAATTCGAGCTTCAAGGGCTTTGGCCGCTGCGGCACCGACAAGAGCGGCGCTTACGCCTTCGACACCATCAAGCCGGGCGTGGTGCCGGATGCCGACGGCAAGCCGCAGGCGCCGCACATCCTGCTCGCGGTGTTCGCGCGCGGCATGCTGCTGCACCTCTACACCCGGATCTATTTCGACGACGAGGCCGGCAACGCCGGCGACTCCACGTTGGCGCTGGTGCCGGCGGAGCGCCGCGCGACGCTGATCGCCAGGCGCAACGCCGGCGCGGGCAACGTCTACACCTTCGACGTCCATCTGCAGGGCGACAACGAGACGGTGTTCTTCGACGTCTAGCCCGGCCGCTAGCCGCCGCGCCGCAGCTCTTCGGTGGCGCGCCGGAGCACCTCGTGAAGCCATTCGTGCGAAGGCTCGTCCTCGACGCGTTCGTGCCAGAGCAGCCGAACCTCCACGGGCGTCGTGGTGTAAGGCAGTTCATAGGTCGTGATCGCATGTGCCTGCTCGAGTGCACGCGCCAGCGGCCGCGGGACGATCGCAGCCAACTCGGAATCGATCAGCAGTGCGGGCAGGGCAAGGAAGTGCGGCAGCGAGACCGCGATCCGCGGCGGCCGGTCGCTGTCGGACAGCGCCCGTTCGAGCGCGGGGCGATCGTACATCTCCGAACGCCTGGCGAGTCCGCGCTCGGAGATGAAGCCGCCAATCGCGCCTTCCTGCTCGCCGCCAAAGGACACCACGACCAACGGCAAGGTCGCGAGCTTTGCCTTGTCGAGCCGGCCAAGCTTGCGCCTTTTGCCGACGATCAGCACATCATTATATTCGAACAGCAGCGCCGTGCGGAAACGGCTCGGCGGCGCCGAGAACACGCCGATCGCGACGTCGATGCGGCCGAGGTCGATCTGCTCGGCAAGATCGATCCGCGTCACCGGCTTGATGGTGAGGTCGATCGCAGGAGCTTCCCGGCCCAGGATCTTCAGGAGCGGCGGCGCCAGCACCATCGTCGTGAAGTCGTTGGCGGCCAGCGTGAACGGCTTGGTGGAGGCTGCTGGAGCGAAGGTCGGCAGCTCGACCGCGGCCTCCAGCGATCGCAGCGCCTGGCGAACCTGCGGCGCCATCGTCAACGCGCGCGCGGTCGGCTGCATGCCGGTGGCCGTGCGCACGAACAGGTCGTCATCCAGCATCTCGCGCAGCCGCGCCAGAGAGTGGCTGACAGCGGATTGGCTCAGCGCGACTTTCTGGCTGGCCCGCAGCACGCTGCGCTCCTCCATGACGGCGTCGAATACCTTGAGCAGATTCAGATCCAGGGTCTTGAAGGAAACGGACACGTTGAGAGTCCCCGTCTATGGCAGATCGCTCGCCTCGGCAAAATTCCGCGATCGACGGCAGTTAAGGCCAGGCGTCTGGCGGATGCAACCGAGCGGATTCTCCACGAGCGTATAGCCGTGTCGTCACCACCTGCCATCTGAAGCCGGTTCAGGATCACTCTGCAAGACTTTCACTTCCGCAACGCGGCGTTCTGGCCAAGATTGCCGGCGCCGGGTTGGGAGGAGAAAAGCGATGAAGGCCTGGGTGATGTTGGCCCGAAGTGGCGCGCGTAAATCAATCGGACTGGCGTTGATGCTGGTGGCGACGGCGACGTCGGCGATTGCACAGAACGGGCCGGTCAGGCTCGGCGTGCTGACCGACATGTCGTCGCTGTACGCTGACAATGGCGGCCAGGGCTCGGTGGTCGCGGCGCAAATGGCGGTGGACGATTTCAAGGGCAAGGTGCTCGGCCGCCCGATCGAGATCGTTGCCGGCGATCATCAGAACAAGGCGGATATCGGCTCGGCGATTGCCCGGCGCTGGCTGGAGAACGACAATGTCGAGGCCATTCTCGATGTCCCGAATTCCGCGGTCGCGCTGGCGGTGCAGGGCATCACGCGCGACAAGAAGAAGCTGTTTCTCGCCACCGGCGCGGCAACGTCCCGGCTGACCGGCGACGAGTGCTCGCCGACCGGCATCCACTGGACCTACGATACCTATGCGCTGTCGCAGGGGACGACGAGGGCGATTTCGCGCCTCGGCGCCAGGTCCTGGTTCTTTCTTTCGGCCGACTACTCGCTCGGTGCGCAGCTCGAGGCCGACAGCCGCAAGGTGATCGACACGACCGGCGGCAAGGTGGTCGGCGCCGTGAAACACCCGATCAACACGCCCGATTTCTCGTCCTTCCTGCTGCAGGCGCAGGCCTCCAGGGCCGACGTGATCGCGCTCGCCGACGCCGGCGGCGACTTCATCAACGCCGTGAAGCAGGCCGGCGAGTTCGGGGTGACGCGCGGGCAGAAGCTTGCCGGCCTGATCGTCTTCATCGCCGACATTCACAGCCTTGGGCTGCAGAGTGCGCAAGGCCTGATGCTGAGCTCGGCGTTCTACTGGGACCTCAACGACGAGACGCGGGCGTGGTCGAAGCGCTTCATCGAGAAGACGAAGAAGGTGCCCACCATGATCCACGCCGGCACCTATGGTGCTGTCATGCACTACCTCAAGGCGGTCGAAGCCGCCGGCACGCTTGATGGGCCGACGGTCGCGGCCAAGATGCGCGAATTGCCGGTCAATGATTTCATGACCCGCAACGGCAGGATCCGTCCCGACGGCCGGCTGGTCCGCGACATGTATCTGTTCCGCGTCAAGTCGCCGGCAGAGTCGAAATACCAGTTCGACTACTACCAGCTGCTGGCCACGATCCCGGGTGAAGAGGCCTTCAGACCGATGGAGGACGGCGGATGCTCGCTCGTGAAGAAGTCGTGATCGACCGGGGTGTGGCGTGCGGAGCCGCACGCAATCCAATCGACGAGGTGATCGCCGGCCGGCTGTCGTGCCGCGAGTTCTCCGGCAGTCCGGTCTCCCGATCGACCATCGAGCAGATCCTGCGCGTGGCGCGGTTCGCGCCGAGCGGCGCGAACATCCAGCCCTGGCACGTCTACGTGCTCGCCGGCGCCGCCAAGACCGAGGTGTCGGCTGCGCTGCTGGATGCGTATGAGAACGAGCCGAACGAGCACGTCTCCGAATATCAATACTACGCCAGCGCTTTCCCCGAGCCGTATCTCGGCCGTCGTCAGGAGTTCGGGCGATTGTTCTATGACTCGCTCGGGATCGCGCAAAGCGACGCTGCGGCGAGGAGCCGGCAGACCGCAAAGAACTTCATGTTCTTCGGCGCGCCGGTTGGGTTGATCGTCACCATCGATCGGCGCCTGGCGATGGGAAGCTGGCTCGATCTCGGCATGTTCATCCAGAACGTGATGCTGGCGGCGGTCGGACGCGGGCTGCAATCCTGTCCGCAGGAGACCTTCGCCAGATTCCATCGGATCTTGCGTCCGCTGCTGTCGATCCCCGCCGAGCAGATGGTGGCCTGCGGGATCTCGATGGGCCACCCCAGGGAGCGGTCGCGCACGCGGCTGATGCCGCGCGCGGAACTGGAGGCATTCGCCTCCTTCAAGGGTTTCGAGGATTAGACAGGAGAAAGTCATGGGAAGCCGGGAACAGCTTATCGAACGCAGCATTCCGTTTCTGCGCGAGGTCAAGGACATGACGCCGAGCGCGGCGATGGAGCGATGGCTCAACGAGACCTATGGAGAGGACAGCGCGCTGTACCAGGATCTCGCCCGCCTCATCAAAATGGGAGTCGAGGAGGGCTGGGCGGCGAACCAGGAGGTGGAGGGCCCGAACTATCGGCGCAGCCGCATCCTTGAGCCGGTCCCCGAGACGTTCCAGTTCAGCATCACCGCGGTCTACATGAACAGCGCCGATCCGCGCCGCTTCAAGGACGAGGACGATCACGACGTGCTGCGCGGGCAATATCACGGCCACCCCTATGGCGAGCTCAACCTCGTCGTTCCCCTCGACAAGGGCGCGCAGTTGAAGGGGCTGCAGGGCTGGCAGGGGCCGGGCTGGACCGCGCCGGATCCCGGCAGCCGGCATTATCCGGAGGTGAGGGGCGGCGCGGTCATCGCACTGTTCTATCTGCCGGCTGGGCGCATCTCCTACGATTTCAAGGCGCCGGCCTGATATCCGGCGCGGGCGGCAATCCGGTCTGGAGAAAGCTCATGACGTTGATCTACCCTGTCGCTTCGAACAGCGTCCATCCCGCGCGCCTGTCGCCTGCGTACCGGAGCGCGATCAAGCGTTCGCCGCAAAAGCCGCTGATCCCGATGCGGCACACGCTCTCGGAACTGACCGGGCCGGTCTATGGTCATGAGACCGTGCGCGCGCACGACAACGACCTCACCATCCAGGCCAAGGGCGAGCCGCTCGGCGAGCGCATCATCGTGCATGGTTATGTGCTCGACGAGGACGGCCGCGGCGTGCCCAACACGCTGGTCGAGCTGTGGCAAGCCAATGCCTGCGGCCGCTACATCCATGTCGTCGACCAACATCCGGCGCCGCTCGATCCCAACTTCACCGGCGCCGGCCGCACGCAGTCCGATGCCAAGGGCTATTACAAGTTCATCACCATCAAGCCCGGCGCCTATCCCTGGGGCAATCACCATAATGCGTGGCGGCCCGCGCACATCCACTTCTCGGTGTTCGGCCACTCCTTCGTCTCGCGGCTTGTCACGCAGATGTACTTTCCCGGCGATCCGCTGTTTCCGTTCGACCCGATCTTCAACTCGGTGACGGACGGGAAGGCGCGGGCGCGGATGATCTCCGCCTTCGATCTCGAGAACACCAAACCGGAATGGGCGCTGTGCTACCGCTTCGATATCGTGCTGCGCGGGCAGAGTGCCACGCCGATGGAGACCAAGTAACGTGTCGAACCCGCGTCCTGATGGAATCACGCCTTCGCAGACCGTCGGCCCCTATTTCAAGTATGGCCTGACGCCGAACGGCGAATACGAATGGAACGACGCCTTCACCAGCAATCTGTTGACGCCTGACGTCTCGGGTGAGCGCATCCGCGTCGAGGGCAAGGTCTATGACGGCGACGGCGCCGTGATCCCGGATTGCATGCTGGAGATCTGGCAGGCCGACGCGCAAGGGCGCTTCTCCGATCCGCAGGATGCGCGCGCGCTGCCGAACTCCTCGTTCAAGGGCTTTGGCCGCTGCGGCACCGACAAGAACGGCGGTTACGCCTTCGACACCATCAAGCCGGGCGTGGTGCCGGATGCCGACGGCAAGCCGCAGGCGCCGCATATCGGGCTCGCGGTGTTCGCGCGCGGCATGCTGCTGCACCTCTACACCCGGATCTATTTCGACGACGAGGCCGGCAACGCCGCCGATTCCACGCTGGCGCTGGTGCCGGCCGACCGTCGCGCGACGCTGATCGCCAGGCGCAAGGCTGGCGCGGGCAACGCCTACACCTTCGACGTCCATCTGCAGGGCGACAACGAGACGGTGTTCTTCGACGTCTAGCTGCGCGCCGCCAGCGGCGCGCCAATCCAACATTGGGGGACGACCGAAAAATCCGCTGCGCGCGTTCGCCGCGGCGGATTTGGCTTGACCATGCGGTATCGGTTATATAATGAATAAGTTATATAACTGATTTGAGATCAAGCATGGCCAACCTCGATGCCGCCTTTTCCGCGCTCGCCGACCCGACCCGCCGGGCGATCCTGGCGCGCCTCGCGCTGGGCGAGGCGACGGTCATGGAGCTGGTCGAGCCGTTCGACATGACCCAGCCCGCGATCTCCCGCCATCTCAAGGTGCTCGAGGGAGCCGGCCTGATCGTGCGGCGCATCGAGGGCACCAAGCGGCCGTGCCGGCTCGCGCCGACGGCGGTGGCCGAGATCGATCAATGGCTCGGCATGCTGCGCCGCGCGCTGGAAACCAATTACGACCGGCTGGACGGTGTGCTGGCCGCAATGAAGCCTGAGCAGTGAAGGGTATCCCCATGAGCAAGTTGACGCTGAAGACCGAAGGCGACCGCCAGGTCGTCGTGACCAGGCGCTTCGTCGCGCCGCCGGAGGCGGTGTATCGCGCGCATACCGAGCCGGAGCTGTTGCAGAAATGGCTGCTCGGTCCCGACGGCTGGACCATGCCGGTTTGCATCAGCGAGGCGAAGCCCGGCGGTAGGATCCGCTACGAATGGACCGACGGCAAGGGCGGCGGCTTTCATTTGACCGGCGAATATCTCGCGCTCGAACCGTTCAGCCGCATCGTGCATGTCGAGCGCATGCATCTGCCGGATCCGACGCCGGACAATCATGTCGAGACGCGCTTTGCGCCCGACCGCGACGGCACCTTGATGACGATGCGGATGACCTTGCCGGATGCCGAAACGCGCGCAGCGATGCTCGCGACCGGCATGGAGCACGGCATGGAAGACAGCTATGCTCGGCTCGACCGCATGAGCTGAACGCGACTGACGTGAGGGACAATGCGCGACCGTTTCCTGACGGGGCTGATTGGCTATCCGATCGCGCATTCGGCGGCGCCTGCGATGCACGAAGCGGCCGCAGCTGCGCTCGGCGTTCGCTCTCACTACCAGCTCATCGAGGTCAAGGGCGCCGGCCGCGACGAGCTGCGCGTGATGCTCGAGGGCATCCGGCGGCTCGGCTTCGCCGGCGTCAACGTCACCTTTCCCTACAAGGAGGCGGTCGTCGATCTCATCGATGACCTCGCACCCGATGCGCGCGCGATCGGCGCGGTCAACACCATCGTCGCCGATGGCACGCTTCTGGTCGGACACAACACCGACGCGACGGGCTTTGCGCGCGCGATCGCACCGCTGATTGTCTCAGCGTCGCGCGGCCCGATCGCGCTGATCGGTGCCGGCGGCGTTGGTAAGGCGATCGCCTTCGCGCTCGCCGGCCTCGGTGTCGGTGAACTGCGCATCTTCGACGCCGATGCCGCGAAGGTCGCGCGGTTGGCCGGTCAGTTGGCCGGCCGCCATGCGGCTCGTGGTGTCGCCAGCGTAGAGGTCGCGGTCGATGGCGCGACCGGCGTCGTCAACGCAACGCCGGTCGGCATGCTGCCGAGCCGCGACAGTCCCGTGCCGGAGAGCTTGTTGCATCCGTCGATGTGGGTCGCCGACGCGGTCTACACGCCGCTCTGGACGCCGTTGCTGTTGGCGGCCAAGGCCAAAGGCGCCAAAGTCCTGACCGGGCGCGATCTTGCGATCTACGCAGCAGCGGACGCGTTCGAATTGTTCACGACAATGATGCCTTCGACCGATGTCATGGCAAATGCGTTCGACGCGGTGATGGCCGCACGCTACTCTCCGCCCGCCTGAAGGGCGGAGACATCACATGACAAAAATCAGGATCGGGCTGGCCGGCTGCGGCTTCGTGTCGGAGCTGCACATGGTTGCCTACCGGCGCGTCTATGGCGTCGACGTCGAGGTGAGGGCGGTCGCGGCGCGCGGCGATCATGTCAATGCGTTCGCCCGCAAGCACGCAATCCCGAACGCCTATCGCAGCTTCGCCGAGCTGATCGCCGACCGCGAGCTTGACGTCATCGACATCTGCACCCCGCCGAACCTTCACGCCGCGATGATCGTCGAGGCGATGCAGGCCGGCAAGCACGTGATCTGCGAGAAGCCGTTCAGCGGTTATTTCGGCCGCGACGGCGACAAGGCGCCGATCGGCAGGCATGTGCCGAAAGCGCTGATGTACCAGCGTGTGATGGAGGAGATGGAGAAAACCCGCGCCGCGATCGAGCGAAGCGGACAACTCTTCATGTATGCCGAGGACTGGATCTACGCGCCGGCGGTGACCAAGACCGCGGAGATCATCCGCGCGACAGGCGACAAAATCCTGTTCATGAAGGGCGAGGAGAGCCATTCCGGCTCGCATGCGGCGCATGCCGCCGAGTGGGCGATGACCGGCGGCGGCTCGCTGATCCGGATGGGCTGTCATCCCTTGTCGGCGGTGCTTTATCTCAAGCAGGTCGAGGCCCGTGCGCGCGGCGAGACCTTCACGGTCGCCAACGTCACCTGCGATGTTGGCAATGTCACTGCCGGCCTCAAGCCGGAAGAGCGCGCCTACATCAAGGCCAATCCGGTCGACGTCGAGGATTGGGGCACGCTGACCGCAACCTTCTCCGACGGAACCAAGGCCACGGTGCTTTCGGGCGATATGATCATAGGCGGCGTGCGCAACCTGATCGAAACCTATACGAGCGGCGGCTCGCTGTTCGCCAACATCACCCCCAACACGCATCTGACCAGCTACCAGACGAGCGAGGAGAAGCTCGCCTCGGTCTACATCACCGAAAAGGTCGATCGCAAAACCGGCTGGCAATATGTCTGCCTCGAGGAGGAATGGACCCGCGGCTACCTGCAGGAGATCCAAGATTTCATGGAATGCGTCGCGACCGGGCGGCAGCCCCTCGCGGACCTCGCGCTGGCGTATGAGACGACCAGGGTGAACTACGCCGGCTACTGGGCGGCGGATGAGGGCAGGCGGGTCGTGCTGTAGGGTGGCGGGAACGACGAGATTACGCGCGTATACTCACGCCAGACCCGTCATCCCCGCGCAAAGGCGAAGCCTTTGCGCGGGGATGACGGGGATAATTCTCCGGCGAGCCGCACAGCAAACGATCGTCCCTACGCCGCGTAGACCGATCCCTTCGGCAGCGGGAACACCGGATCCTGCGTGCGGATATTGGTCGGCCACACCACGGTGATACGCTCGCCGGCGTTCTGCATCACGACCGGCGTCGAGCGCTCGTTCTGGCCGGACAGCGGCGTGCCCGGCGGATAGAACTTCACGCCATAGCCCTGGATGGTGCCGCCTGCGGGGATGTCGACGTCGAGCGCCGCCTTGCGGATCGCCTCGGGATCGAAGCCGCCGTATTTCTCCTTGGCGACCGGCAGCACATTGTTGAGCAGGATCCAGGTCTGGTTGAAGCCCATCGAGCAGTGCGGTGGCACTTCGGTTGCATTGGTCTTCTCGCGGTAGCGCGCGACCATGGTCTTGGTGAGATCGCCGATTCCCGGCGCGAGCTTGGCCGGATCGAGCAGCTGCGCCGGCACCGGATCGATGTTGCAGAAATTGTCGATGTCGGCGCCGAAGGTCGCGCGCAGCTTGTCGAGCTGGCTGTAGCCGGCGCCGGCGCCGAACAGCATCTTGAACTTCAGCCCGCTCTCGCGTGTCTGGCGCAGGAACAGCGTGATGTCGGGATTGTAGCCGGCATGCGAGATCACGTCGGCCTTGGCGCGCTTCAGCTTGGTGACCAGCACCGAGAGATCGGGCGCGGAGGCGGAATAGCCCTCCTTCAGCGCGACCTGCAGCCCGACCTCCTTGGCGAAGGCCTCGTCGGCCGCGGCGACGCCGACGCCATAGGGCCCGTCTTCATGGATCAGCGCCACCCTGACGTCCTTCGGCTCCATGCCGAGCTTGGCCTTGGCGTGCTCGTTGATGAAGCTCGCGAACGCCTGGCCGTACTGGTCGGAATGGATCTGCGCGCGGAACACGTATTGCAGGTTCTTGTCCTTGAACACGGCGGTCGAGACCGCGGTGGTGATCCACAGGATCCGCTTCTGCTGCTCGACCTTGGCGGCGAGCGGCACCGCGTGCGAGCTCGCGAACACGCCGTTGAGGATGTCGACCTTCTCCTGGTCGATCAGGCGATTGGCCTCGTTGATCGCGACATCGGGCTTGCTCTGGGAATCGACGTTGACCGGCGCGATCTTGTACTTGCCACCGATGCCGCCCTTCTCGTTGACGAGGTCGATCGCGATCTGGGTGCCGATCGAGGAGGCGACCGAGCCGCCGGCGGCGAACGGGCCGGTCAGGTCGTAGATCACGCCGATCCGGACCGTCTCGGCCTGCGCCTGCGCCCGTGTCCAATCCAAGCTGAATGCAGCGGCGGCAGCCGCTGAAGTCTTCAGCAGCGTCCTGCGTGAAGTCGGCATCGCGTCCTCCCCTGAAACCGTCAGTTGTGTGACGGGCCTTGCTTGTTTTCGCGGAGTATTGGGAGGCGAGGTCGGAAAGTCAACGCGGCTTGCGGCTGCGGCGTCTTGCGCTTTCGGAGGGGGCGTCCTCACTCTTTCACCGTCACCCTGAGGAGCGCGTAGCGCGTCTCGAAGGGTCGACGGCCACCAACGGGGCCGTGCATCCTTCGAGGCTCGCAAATGCTCGCGCCTCAGGATGACGGTGTGACCAATCGCCCCGACAATCGGAGAACGTAGGGCGAAAACCTACTCCATCACCGCGGCATGATCCGACGGCGCCGACTGCGCGCGCAGCGTGGCCTTGGTCGAGCCGATCATCAGCGCAAGCGGGATCGAGACCAGGATGAACAGCATCACCAGCTGGTAGTCGTGCGAGAACGCGATGATCTGCGACTGCGCCGCCACCATCTTGTCGGCCATCGCGCGGCCGGCATCGGTGTTGAGGTTGATCATGCCCGATACGTCGGGCATCTGCAGCGCGTGGTTGAACGGATTGATCTGCTCCGACAGCTTTGCGTAGATCCGCCGTCCGCCTTCCGTCAGCTGCGCGATCACGATCGAGATGCCGACCGAACTTGCGACGTTGCGCAGCAGCGTCAGCATCGAGGTGCCGTCGGTGCGCAGATGGTTGGGCAGCGACATGAACGCCACCGTCGACAGCGGCACGAACACGAGGCCGAAGCCAAAGCCCTGGACCACGCTGACGACGATGATCTCGTTGGCCTGCGTCATGTCGGTCCAGCCGGTCATCTGGAACAGCGAGGCCGCGGTCAGCGCCAGGCCGGAGATGATCAGCGTGCGCGCCTCGATATAGCGCATCATGCGGCCGACCAGCATCATCGCGACGAAGGTGCCGGCGCCGCGGGTCGCCAACAACAGGCCCGCGGTGATGATCGGGTAGCCGACCACGTTCTGCAGATAGGGCGAGGACAGAGCCATGGTCGAATACAGCACGAGGCCCATGACAGTCATGAACACGCAGCCGCCGAGGAAGTTCTTGTCCTTGAACAGCGCGAACTGGATGAAGGGCCGGCTGGTCGTCAGCGAATGGGCGAAGAAATAGTAGAAGCCGACCGCGGAGACGATGAATTCGATCATGATTTCGTTGGATTCCAGCCAGCCGAGCTGCTCGCCGCGGTCGAGCGCGAGCTGCAGCGAACCGATCGCGACCGCGAGCGCGCCGAACCCGAACCAGTCGAAGCGCAGATTGAGGTCCTGCTTGGTCTCGTCCATGAAGACGGCAAGGCCGAGCACGGTGATGGCGCCGAACGGCAGGTTGACGAAGAACACCCAGTGCCAGGAATAGGTCTCGGTCAGCCAGGCGCCGAGCGAGGGCCCCATGATCGGGCCCATCATCACGCCCATGCCCCAGATCGACATCGCTTTCGCGCGCTCATGCAGCGCGTAAGAGTCGAGCATCACGGCCTGCGACAGCGGCACCAGCGCCGCGCCGAACACGCCCTGCAGCAGGCGGAACAGCACCATCTGGTTGATGTCCTGCGCCAGGCCGCAGAACACCGAGGCGACGGTGAAGCCGGCCGAGCAGATGATGAAGATGCGCTTGCGGCCATAGCGGTTGGCGATCCAGCCCACCGGCGCGGTCATGATCGCGGCCGCGACGATGTAGGAGGTCAGCACCCAGTTGATCTGGTCCTGCGAGGCCGACAGCGATCCCTGCATATAGGGCAGCGCGACGTTGGCGATCGTGGTGTCGAGCGCCTGCATGATCGTCGCGGTCATCGCGCAGATCGTCACCATGTTCCGGCGCATGCCGGGCACGGCGGATGGTGACGGTGCATTCATTCAGGTCGGTCCCGTTCGAGCGTTGGAATCACCTCTCCCGCAAGCGGGAGAGGTGGCGTACTGTTATCGCGGCCGCCAGTTCGGCCTCATCTCATTTATTCCTACTCGTGGTCCGGGTGCGCCGAGGCCGGCGCCAGCCCGAGCAGGCCGGCCAGCGTGCGGCGGTGGTTGGTGTCGATCGTCGCGTAGACGCTCATGCCGGCTTTCAGCTTCTTCACGAACGGATCGTTCTCGTCGAAATAGATTCGCACCGGCACGCGCTGCACCACCTTGACGAAATTGCCGGTCGCGTTCTGCGGCGGCAGGATCGCGAACTGCGCGCCGGTGCCGGGCGACAGCGAGCCGACCTTACCCTTGAACTGATGGTTCGGGAACGCGTCGACGTCGAGCTCAACCGGCTGGCCGACCGCGACATAGGTGAAGTCGCTCTCCTTCGGATTGGCGTCGACCCAGGGATGGTCGACATCGATGATCGAGAACACCGGCGAGCCGGCGGCGACGAAGCGGCCGAGCTGGATCTGGTCGACCTGGGTCGCGACGCCGTCCATCGGCGCGCGCAGCACGGTGTGGTCGAGATTGCGCTGTGCGTCGTCGAGCTTGGCCTTGGCCTGGGCGTAGGGCGGGAACTGCTCGATCGGCAGGTCGACGTCGCCGAGCAGCTGCGTCTTGTCCTTGGAGATCTGCTGCCTAATGTATTGCGCCAGGCTCTCGGCCGTCACTTGCGCGTTCGCCGCGTTGTCGAGGTCGAGCTGCGAGCCGAAATTCTGCTTGGCCAGCGTCGACTTGCGATCGACGTCGCGCTTCTTCAATTCGATGCTCTGCTGGGCGAATTCCAGCATCCTGCCGTTGATCTTGATGTTGTCGACCAGGTTGTCATAGGTGGTCCTGGTCTGGTCGAGCGCGGCCTTGGCCTGCGCCACCGCGAGGCGGAACGGCACCGGGTCGATCTCGAACAGCTCGTCGCCCTTCTTGACGTGCTGGCCTTCCTTCACGACGATCTTGTCGATCTTGCCGGAGATTTCCGGCGTGATCAGCACCTTCTGCGCCCCGACATAGGCGTCGTCGGTGCCGACATAGCGGCCGCCATTGAGATAGAACACGATGCCGCCGATCGCAGCGAGCGTCGGCAGCACGACCAGCAGCAGCGTGCGGCGATAGCGCCGCAGGCCGGCCATCAGGCGACGGCGCGGCGCGCGGCTGGCCTTGCCCGACGGCGCAGGCTCGCCCGGATTGCTCTTCTGCTCGGGGGCCAGTTTGAGGACGGGTTCAGCCATAGCGCTGTTCCTTTCGGGAGGGCTCGCCGGCTGGGGTCTGGACGGCATTGCGAACGTTTTCCTTGATCGATTCCAATTGGGTGAGCAGGCGATACGCGTCAGCGGGGCTGATGCCCTCGAGCGCGGTCGCGGTGAGTTCGGAGCGGAGGCCGGCGAGCTTGCCGAGCAGCGGGCGCGCGGCCTTCTTCAGATAGAGGCGGTTGACGCGGCGGTCGTTCTCGTCGCTGCGGCGCTCGATCCAGCCATTGTCGCAGAGCTTGTCGATCAGCCGCGTCAGCGTGATCGGCTGCACCTCGAGCAGCTCGGCGAGCTCGGTCTGCTTCAATCCTTCCTGGCGTTCCACCTTGGACAGCACGGCCCATTGCGCGCGGGTGATGCCGTAGCGTGCGGCCTCCTTGTCCGCATAGACGCGGATCAGCCGGAACACTTCGCCCAGCGTAAACAAGAAATCGGTGTCCACCGAACCGCGCATCGATCCTGCCTCCATAAGCTTAGGATATAATAAGCTTGCTTATGATTTCTGCATGCCGGGTTAACGCGAGGCTGCCCCGCATTGCGGGCATGGCTGCAACGCGGCGGCGAACCGGGGTTGAGAGCCGGGCTTTGGGAACGGGCGCGCAAATGCTACATATCGAGGCAATGAGCCTGGCCAAGCCGACATTTCCTGCCCCCGACCACGATCACGGCCGCTGCGCCGCGGACGCGATGGCGCATGCCGAGCAGGTGTGTGCGCGCCGCGGCCAGAAATTCACCCCGATCCGCCGACAGGTGCTGCAGGCGCTGCTGTCGAGCCATCGCCCGCTCGGCGCCTATGAGGTGATCGACGAGCTGGCCAAGACGATGCCGCGGCCGGCACCGATTACCGTCTACCGCGCGCTCGACTTCCTGATGGAGAACGGTCTCGTCCACCGCATCGAGAGCCGCAACGCCTTCCTCGCCTGCGCGCATGACCATGACGAGACCTCGATGGTGGCGTTCCTGATCTGCGACCATTGCGGCTCGGTCGGCGAGATCCCGGCCGCCCCCGTCGCGCAAAGCCTGACCGCGGCGGCGCGGGCCTCGGGGTTCATCCCGAAACTCTCCGTCGTCGAGATCGCCGGCACCTGCGCGCATTGCCAGAAGACGTGATGGCGCGATGGTTTCAGCTAACTCGCACTGCTTTCGAGCTACCTCGCCCCGCTTGCGGGGAGAGGTCGAAATTCGCGGTAGCGAATTTCGGGTGAGGGGGACTCTCCGCACGCTCGCCTCTATCGAATTTGCGGCGACGGCCCCTCACCCCAACCCTCTCCCCGCAAGAGCGGGGCGAGGGAGCCCAACCGGCAATTAACAACACGGCACCAAGCCGGCACGCGAGGAAACATGTCGACCCAAGCGATCTCCGCCAGCGTCACGAGGCCCGTCAGCGTCGGGCATGGGCTGCCGCCCGGCGCCATCGCCGTGATGCTGATGCTGTGCGTGAGCTGGGGCTTCAACCAGCTTGCGGTGAAACTCGCGCTGCCCGACGTGCCGCCGATGTTGCAGGCGATGATCCGCTCCGCCGGCGCGCTGCCGGTGATGCTGATCGTCGGCCACCTGCGCGGCGTCAAATTCTTCGAGCGCGACGGCACGCTCGTGCCCGGGATCATCGCCGGGCTGATGTTCGGCTGCGAGTTCGTGCTGATCTTCACCGGCCTCGTCTTCACCTCGGCCTCGCGCGCCTCGGTGTTCCTCTACACCGCGCCGTTCTTCGTCGCGCTCGGCTCGCACCAATTCCTCGGCGAGCGTCTCTCGACCGTGCAGTGGAGCGGGCTTGCGCTGAGCTTTGCCGGCGTCGCGCTCGCGATCGGCGTGCCGCAGCCGAACGTCGACGCCAAGGTGCTGCTCGGCGACCTCATGGTGGTCGGCGGCGGCGCGCTGTGGGCGGCGACCACGCTGGTCGCCAAGGGCACAGGCTTGCGCAAGGCCGCGCCGGAAAAGGCGCTCGGCTACCAGGTCGCGATCTCGATTCCGATCCTCGGCCTCGCCGCCTGGATCGCGGGCGAGCGCATCGAGCATGTGCCGAGCGCGCTGTCGATCTCGCTGCTCGCCTATCAGGCGGTCTGGGTGGTGGGCTGCACGTTCGTCATCTGGTTCGCGATGGTGAAAACCTACTCCGCGAGCAAGCTGTCCGCCTTCACCTTCGTTACGCCGCTGTTCGGCGTGGTCGCGGCCTATTTCATCATGCACGACACGCTGACGGCGGTGTTCGGCGTCGCCGCGCTGCTGGTGATCGCCGGGCTTTATCTCGTCAACAAGCCCGACCCGAAGGTGACGCCGGATCCCAACGTGCCGGCGTGAGGTTATCCTGGGTGCCGTGCACTCAACTCTCTCACCGTCATGCTGAGGAGCGCGGAACGCGCGTCTCGAAGCACGACAGCCCAGCCGGCGGCCGGGCCGTTCATCCTTCGAGGCTCGCAAGAGCTCGCGCCTCAGGATGACGAGCAAAGAGGAGCGGAATGCCGCAGACAACCGGAGCGCAATCCCGTTACATCATCCGCTCATGCATCTCGAAATCGACGTAGACCGGCGGAAGATGCAGCCCGCGGCCGGCAAGCATTTTTGCGCTCCCGGCTCCGAGTTCGGTGACCTCGAGTGAGATGCCGAGTCCGTCCCGGCAGAGGATCGGCTGATAGCCCTTGATGATTCTCTGGCCGAACGCGGGATAGGGCGGCGCGCCATCGGAGAACGCGTGGCGAAATGCCTGGTAGAGCGTCGACGATCGCAGGGTCTCCATCGCGGCGCGCCCATGCCGTTCGGCAAGGCAGATGCGGATTCGGAAATAGGTGTTGTAGCTTTGACGCAGCTTCTCGATGGCAATGAATCCGGCTGCGCCCGCTCCGTCGAGCGCGTAATAGGCCGTCGTCCGATCCTGTTCCGGCGTCGCCGTCTCGGCCGCCTGCAACTGCTCTTTCTCCTTGCGCAGCAGGCCGGCAATGTCGATCTGTCCCGCGTCCTTGCGCAGTTCAACTGCGCAATTGCGCACGATGCTGGTGCTTGCGCGATGGTTCAGGTCGATCTCCGCGCCGCCGTCCGGTAGGGCGTGCCAGCCGGCGGCCTCAAGTCGCGCCCCTGATCCGGAAAACAGCGCGTTGAATGGCGGTGAGGTGATGCCGTGTCCGTAACGCGCGCAGAGATCGACGACGATCCCGCACGCGGCGGTGACGCCCGGGTCGGTTTTGTCGGCGACGGCCGACGTCCCGCCATCCGCCGGGATCGCGAATACGGCCATGACGGCTTTGGAAAAACCGGAGACCTTGCGTTCCGCCTCTTGCCTGGCGAGCACGGCCGGATTTGCTTCCGATGAATCGACGTCGGACCTCGACCGTACCGTCGAAGCGGTCTGCAGGCTTCGGCGGCCGAGTGCGGCGAGGAAGCAGAAGGCAGAGAAAGCAAAGGCGCAGGTCGCCGGGATCGCGGCGATCAATCCATACGGCACGTGCACGCCAAACCATGCCTCGATGCGATCCTGGACAGCGGAAAAGAAGTAGAAGATGACAAACGGCGCAACGGCGAAGAACACCGCAAGGCCGGTGGTCAGGCCACTGTCGTGGAAGCGCCGGGCCGTCACGGCAAACAGCGGCAGCGCTATTGCGACGGCGGCGTAGACCGTCTTGTCGAGCTGATGGGCTGCGAGCAGGAGCAGCAGACAAAAGCCGAAGAACCACCAGAACTCGGCGCGCGAAGCCCGTCCGGTGAAATCAGCGAACTTCCTGAAACAGGTGGCGATCGACGCGGTGGGATGCACGACCATCTCCGGCAGACGGCAGCACTCTAGCGGCGAAGATTTACGTTTCCCTATTGCTGAGCGGACAATTGTGGCCTTCAGGCGCAATTGCGGACGGTATCGATTTACGTCAACATCGCCTCCACGAAGGCTCCCATGCGAGGGATGCCGTTGGAGGCGCGCCGATGCCAATCGATGCCACCGATGCAATTGAAGCCGGTATTCGCTCCGCGTTCACCGCATACTCCAAGGAAGATGATCCGGACTGGCGGAGCGCGTGCTGGATCAAGCCGGATGAGTGCTCCCACCTCGCACGGAGCATCTTGAAGGAATTGGCGGCCCGCGGCCTTGAGATCGTCAAGAAGCCGGCTTGATCGCCTCAAGACTCCGACGATTCATGTCGCGAGAATGCGGATGTATGCCTCATCGGCGCGCCAAACATTCAGCGTCGTCCTGGCGAAAGCCAGGACCCATATGTGGACGGCCCCCGTGGCACAAGAGCTGTTTGGTGAGATCGGATCGCTTGCATCCATATGTCCGGCCTGTTGGGTGCGATCGAATGGATCGCTGGCCAAGATGGTTTGCGCGATGCGAGTTCCAAACAACCACGCGGCCTGTTGGCGGCCGATGGG
>NZ_JADYVV010000084.1:0-41795 GCF_020194035.1 Bradyrhizobium sp. BRP56 | reverse complement strand
TGTAGCCGGCCTGAATTTTCTTGACGGCCTCAATATCGGCCGGATCGAACAGCTGGGTCCGGAAGAGTGCCAGGCAGAAATCGCTCGTCGACCGGAACACCCTCTTGATGCCGGCCGGCGTCGTGCCGGTCCATCGCGGGCCGGCGACCAGGTAACTTCCCGCATCGCTGCCCGTCGCGCGCGAGCCGACATAGCCAAAATTATACGTATTAAGGTCGTTCAGCTGCAGCGAGTAGTAGCGCTTGGGATCGATCGCCGGCACCGAAAAGACAAGCGGCTCGGCCCGCAGGTCCAGCCAAGCGAACGAATACGGCGTGTCGCTGTTGGGGGTGATCACGGCGGTATCTTCGTATGTGAAGACGCGCGCCTCGTTGAACAGTGTATTGAACGGCGCCTTGTACTGGCCCGACGACTTGTCGACAGCGTACTCATTCATGACGCCGTAGGCCATCACCATCGGCAGGCCATAGATGAAGCCGGCCTCTGCGATGTCCTTGGCCTTGAAGAATCCCGGACGTTCCGACCACTGGGCCCAGGCCTGGCTTGATTGGGCGCCAGCAGCGGCGACGCCTGCCAGCGCGGCAGATCTCAGCAAATCGCGCTTCGTCAGCATGAACGGGCTCGATCGCTTTTGCATCAAACCTACTCCGTTTCCGTGGTGGACG
Organism: Bradyrhizobium sp. BRP56; assembly: GCF_020194035.1. Taxonomy (NCBI): domain Bacteria; kingdom Pseudomonadati; phylum Pseudomonadota; class Alphaproteobacteria; order Hyphomicrobiales; family Nitrobacteraceae; genus Bradyrhizobium; species Bradyrhizobium sp. BRP56. Next base: position 41,130 of record NZ_JADYVV010000084.1, on the reverse strand, counting down.
GGCCTGACACGCCAAGCGTTATTTCGTCCGCTCGCCAACCTAACGAAAAAGCGGCCGCCCGCTATGCAAATTCGGCAATCTCCAGCCCCGCGCGAAGCAATGGTCTGAAATCGCGCTGAGTTATTGCCAGCACGGGGTCTTCGACTTCGGCATGCGCCCGCTCGGATCCCCGGCTCGCCAAGCGATTGGTTGGATGGGCCCCCGATCAAGGTCAGAAACTGCATAGCCGATGCTAGGAAGTACGGGCTAGCCTGCCTTGCGCGGCACGAGATGGAGCTCCGCAACGCTGCCAAAAAGCCGCCTTGAACGAAACCAATCCAGGAAACAACGATGGACATCACCCGCCGTTTTGCGCTGAAGACCGGACTTGCCGCCGCTTCCACTGCACTGACCCCGTCGATCCTCCGAGCGCACGAAGGCCCAGTATTTGATATCGTTGAAGGGGCGGAAGATTTTTGGCTCGCCACCGACGCCTATGTGTTCGGTTATCCACTCGTCACAATCGAGATGACCCGCCGGGTCCTCACCAACGTGGCCAAACCGGAGGGCACGCGTGCCCCCATGGGTCAAATCATCAAGCTGCGTCAGTATCCGGATGCCTCGTTTCGCGATGTGACAGCACCGAACGCCGATACGCTCTACACCACTGCATTTTTCGACGTCGGCAAGGAGCCATGGGTGTTGAGCGTTCCCGACATGAAGGACCGGTATTTCCTGCTGCCGATGCTCGACGGCTGGACCAATGTGTTCGCCGTGCCCGGAAAACGCACAACCGGCACCGGGGCGCAGACCTATGCAATCACGGGTCCCGGCTGGAGCGGCACGCTTCCCTCCGGCGTCAAGGAATTGAAGGCCCCAACCAACATAGTCTGGTTGCTCGGCCGGATCTACTGCACGGGCACTCCGGAAGACTACGCAGCCGTCCACACCCTGCAGGACCAGTTCAAGCTGGTGCCGTTGAGCTCCTACGGAAAGGACTACACCCCGCCCCCGGGCAAGGTCGATCCGTCCATCGACATGAAGATGGCCGTGCGCGAACAGGTCAACCGCATGGATGCGGCTGAATACTTCAGCCTGCTCGCCCAGCTGATGAAAGTGAATCCTCCCTCTGCTGCTGACGCGCACGAACTCGCGCGGTTCGCCAAGATAGGTCTTGTCCCGGGCCAGGACTTCGATGCCAGCAAGCTGGACGCGGATTTCGTCAAGCGTATTCCCCGCGCCGCTTTCGATCGCATCATGCTCCAGCTCAAGGTCAACGACGCCATCAAGAAGGTCAACGGATGGATCTACGACACCAAGACCGGCGTCTACGGGACCGACTATCTCAACCGTGCGCTGGTCACCGCGATCGGGCTCGGCGCGAACCGCAACAGAGACGCGGTTTATCCGCTTTCGCTAAAGGACGCAGATGGTAGCGACTATCACGGCTCGAACAAATACGTCATGCGTTTTCCAAAGGGCCAATTGCCGCCGGTGAGCGGCTTCTGGTCCGTTACCATGTACGATGCCAACTACTTCTTCGTCTCCAACCCGATCAATCGGTACTCGATCAGCCCACGACAGAACCTGAAGGTCAATCCGGACGGCTCAACGGACCTGTACATCCAGAATCAATCCCCGGGGGCCGACAAGGAGTCGAACTGGTTGCCTGCGCCGACCGGCAAGTTCATCCTGATGTTGCGCATGTATTGGCCGAACGAGGACGACCCGTCGATCCTCGATGGCACGTGGTCGATCCCCGCGGCCAAAAAAGCGACGTAAGTTGAAGCGGCGGGCTGTGGGGACGCTTCGCGGCGTCCCCTTGCCCGTCACGCTACGCAGCGATCATCTTGAGCAACGATCTCACATCGTTGTAAAAAGCTCCCCGTGACCAACGATGCGCTAAGCTTTCGTTGCGAGCGCTCGCCCTGACTCCAATGTAGGCGGCGGCGCAGGTACCGGTCGCGGAGAAAAGTAGCCATGCTGATCGACACACCGACCGCCGCGCACCTGTCGCAAGTCATTTCGCAAGTAGCGGCGCCCGCATTTCTCCTTGGCGCAGTTGCGGCCTTCGTGTCGCTTTTGATAGGGCGCATGAATCGCGTCGTCGACAGGCTACAGGCATTGCACGCAACGACCGACGACGACCGTTCCGGAACGCACCCTGATATCCCACACCTCAGGCGTCGCGCTGTGCTTCTGAACAAGGCAATCGTTCTCGCGACGGTCAGCGCAATCGTCACCTCGCTGCTGGTGATCCTGGCGTTCGTGTGTACCTTCTTTCGATTCCAGCATGAGTACGGCGTTGCACTGCTCTTTGTTGTCGCTCTCAGCTTCTTCACGCTCTCGCTTGTAGATCTGGTGCGCGAGGCCCGCCTTTCACTGCATGACCTCAGTCATCACAAGCCCAATCCGTAGCAAGCGGCCGGCTCAGCCGGGCTCTTTTGCATTGTAGCGCCAAGACTCGAAATCGGCTCGTTTCTGGACGGGCCGGCGCTTCCTCGAGTCGAGAGAATCATCGTCCAGTGCCGGCTGGACGCAAATGCTACACAAGGTGCATCAGCCAGAGGCTGGCCCGGCGCAAGGACGCCAGGCCAAACTCCGCGCGGTCCCGCTAGTAGCACGGGGGATAGGGATAGTACCCGCAAACCGGCGGCCGATAGTAATACGGGTGGTACGCGTAGGCAGCCGCAGCGCCAGCCGCCGCGGCGGCTCCGGCATAATACGCACCTCGATAGGCCGTGCGTCGCGCAACGCCCGCGAATGAAAGCGGCGTGAACGGAAGGCCGATGATGTCGATGAAGACAGAGGCAGGACCGTCGGCGCCCTTGATGTCACCTTCGAGAATATCGACATCGAAGGCAAGGTTATCACCTTCGAGCTTGGGATTCTTCAGCGTGACAACGACATCGCGCACGGTGTTGCCGTCCTTCTGGAATACGGACACTGTGGCATTGGGCGGATTCTTTGCAAAACTGTCGTTGCCGGTTCCCCAGTCTTCCACGATATGGCTGGTCAGATCGTGACCAGCCGAGCGAACCGGCCGATCCGCAAATATGATCGCATTTGGCGCGACACCGGTGAGGACCAACTTGCCGGGCTGCGCGTTCGCGCCCCTGGAGTTGAAGACGATCAGTGATGGAACGACCTGGGGTTTGGTGGCCCCGATCGTCTTCAGCGGCGCATGGGACGCCGTGTCTTGCGCCAAGACCATGTTTGTGGCCGCCAAAGCACCGAGAAAAGCAATCGCACGCATCGTATTCGACAGCATGATCAACTCCGGAATAGTGGATTACCTGGACCCAGGCATGATGAAACAAGAATGGAGGCCGGCCGAATTGGACGACCTCCTTTCTTCACTAGTAACCGAACTTATAGTTGAGGCGGAGCGCCAGCAGACTCGCGTCCGTCTTGGTGTTGGCGGTGATCGACGTGATGCGCCCGAGTGACGGCGTCAGGAACGTGTTGCTCTCGTTTACCCGCCACAGATAGTCGTACTCGATGCCGGCCGTCCAATTCGGAGAGAAGCCGTACTCGAAGCCGACACCTACGACGCCACCCCAGCGGGTCCGGTTCGCGAAGGCGAGGCCCGTGCCGGTCACATTGTCGATGATGGCAAAGTCCTGGCTGCCAACCGCGCCGCCGCCCTTGACGTAGAACAAGGCCTCGTTGGCCGCGTAGCCCAGTTGAGCCGTGAAGAGGCCCAGGCCGGCGAGGGTCGACTTGTAAGTACGTGTCGGGTCCTGCGCACTGATGCGCGTGTTGCGGATGTTGGCCCAGTCGCCCTGCGCTTCCAGACCGTACACCAATTGTCCGGCCTGCCAACGATAGCCAAGCTGGCCACCGATGATGCCGCCGCCCTTGCTATTGCAGCCTTCCGCGAAGACGCCGCCAATTCCATTGATTGCGGTGATATCGATGCACTGGTTGCTCCAGCCATATCCGCCGTTGATACCGAGATAGAAGCCGGACCAGTTGTACATCATGGGCGCTGCGATCGGCGCCGCCTTGTACGCCGGCCGCTGCGGAAGATCGGCGGCCTTTGCAATACCCGTGAACGCAACGGACATCACCGCCGCTGCGGTAAGTAAACTGATTTTCTTCATCGCCTGCAAGCCTCATCGAACGTGGAAAACACATGAGCCACTTGCCATCGACCTTGTCTCAGTCGGTATGCAGAAACTGTCACCGCCGACCAATTCTTAGCGGTGTTGCACCAAAACCCCACTTCGAAGTCACGGCACGTTGCCAGGCCTCAATGCGCGAGACCGGCGATATGTCTCGGATGGCAACTCGCCGAACAGCGACCGGTAGTGGCCGGCAAATCTGCCGAACTCGGTGACGCCGTGTGCCGACAGGATATCGACGACTCTGACCGATGCACCGTTGTCGCGACTGATCTCGTGATAAACCAGGTTTAGCTGCCGAAGCCTCAGATAGAGCTTTGGCGAGAAGCCGAGATAGCGCTCGAAAGCACGCAGCAAGGTGCGGTATTCCACCTTGGTCGCTTTCACGATATCCTTGATATGGACGATGCTTTCCGACCTGGTCCCAACGAACTCAAGCGCCTCCAGAACGATTCGCTCGTACGAGAGGGTGTACTTGTTGGGCAAGAAGCTTTGGCTCAGGCGATTATCCCGGATGCAAGCCAGCTGATCCATCAGGGCGTCCTCTGCCTCCCGGGCCATCATAGGCCGGTCAGCGAAGGCAGAATCGGAGAAGGAACGCAGTGCCTGCCTCGACACCTCGATCAGCTTCGATTTGATCGGCTCTGGCAACCGGACGAGATGCTTGGCGGTCTTCGGCGAAGCCTGAGTTGTGGCCGCAGGGAGCATGTTCCTCGCGATGCTCTCCTCATTGGGCAGCGACCACGCCACCCATTCGACATGACCGGAACGGACAAAGGTGAAGTGACAGTTTGGAGGGAAAATGACCAGGTCAGAGGCCTGGCATGGCACACCATCGAGCACGACGCGATCGTCGAAGTTGGACGACTGGACGATCAACGTCGTAAAATTCGGGTCGGTGACGCCATGCGCAATCCCGGGGCCGCCGTCGGTGCCAAACTGAAGGATCGTGCGATTCAATGCGAGAGACTTCACGCCCCAATCGTGAGAGGACGGAGCGGATTTCAGAAATGTCACCCTCGCGCCTCTAACGGCGTCGGTGTATTGCCCGAAATCATTCAATTCAAAATATCCCGCCCGTCTGAGCGGCTATTCAAGAGAAAAATAGAACAGGCTATGCCGCTCTTAGTAACAGTGCGCACAGCGGATCGGTCGGCAACGTGCGACCGATCCGCCCTCAGACAATCTACTTCATCTGGATTCCCATCATCTCCCGCTCCGCCTTGAACACGACGGCAATAGCGTCGATGATGAGCTTTTCGGGATGTGCCTTGCAGTACACGATGACTTCGTGCTCCACGAGCTTGCCCTTGCGCAGGTCGAGGAAGTGCTTCTTGGCAAGGCCGTTGTACCAGCCGCTGTACCAGGCCGTCAGCGCATCGGCGTCCTCCTGGTAGGTCCCGGCCAGTTGCGCGCAGGTCAGCTTCTGAACATCGATGAATCCATTCGCGTCGACATAGGCCGACAGCGGGGTCTGGGCCCTGGCAGACACCATTGTGGCAACCAGCAGAGCTACGGAAAGCAGCAGTCTCGAACGCATTGGGGATCCCATTGTGATGAATCGGATGTAGAAAGATCTCGGACGATTTTCAGAGGCCGGGCGCCTTCGCGCGCGACAGGCATCCGAGCTGAAAAGCATCGGCTCGGATGCACGATCAGGATCAATACAGTCCTATCGGACGTTCGAGGCGGCGCATCGTCCGTCGAACAGGACCGAATATGTGATCGATGTCCCTTGTTCAGAACCGGTAGTTGATGCCGCCACGCACGACATTCAATTCATCCGTGCTGACTCCGGTGCCGACGACTTTCGTGTAGAGATACTCGGCCTTCACGGACCAGTTCGGTGTAAAGCCGTATTCCACGCCGAGACCCGCGGAGATGCCCGGACGCCAGGACGAGCCTGAACAATCCGGCAAGACGCCAACCGTGCCGCAGGGCACGCCGGCGATGGTTGATGCGCTGGCGGTCGACTTGACGAAGGCTCCGCCGCCGGTGGCGTAGATCAGGACGTTGTTCATGGCGATACCGACCCGGGCCCTCACCGTCGCCAGCGCGCTGATGTTCGACGAGGTGTTCAGCGTGACGCCCTGTCCGATGCCGAGAATGCTCGGCGTTACGACGGAGGACCCGCTGATGTTGGCCCAGTCGATGTCACCTTCCAAGCCGAGCACGACGTATCCCTGCTGAATCTGCCCACCAAACGTGCCGCCGATCATGCCGCCACTGATGTCAAAACCGGCTCGATCGAACCTGTTGGCGAACAGCACCATCGGGTCCTGATTGCCCCAGCCGTACCCGGCGTTGCCGCCGATATAGAATCCCGTCCAGTTGTAGACAGCGGCAACCGGAGCCTGCGCCTTGTAGGCGGGCGCCGCCGGCAAATCCGCAGCGGCCGCATAACCGCCCATCATTAGCGAGGCCGCGATCGCAACCCCAAACTTTCCAATCTTATTCATTGCCGTACCTGATTGATTGAAGAAATCGTGTAGCGGTGATCGCATCGAATGCGCGCAACCCACTATGCAGAATCTGACGCGCGCGTTCTGTTTTCCCGACTGTGGCCAAGTTGCCGCAGCGGAAGCGCGGGCGCGCAGTCGGTGTTGCCCAGGCCACCTTTGCAAATGGTCTGTCGGTGTCGGGCGAGCAGGCTGACGAATATGCAAATTCTGACAATCGGTGGTGTCGAGCGACGACCGGGCGCTCCTGGCCTGGTTCAACCTTGCCGAAACACCGTCATGGTGACCGGAAGCCCTAATTGCGTGCGAAATAGAGCGGCGTCCTGAGTGTGACCTGGTAAGCAGGCTTTGGTACCCACATGATCTGTGCGGTCACGCCGAACAGGCGGTTGTCGTTGTCGTCCATCCGGTCAAGATCCAGTCGCACGATCGGCTGGGTAAAGGAGGAGACCGACGCGCGGCCCAAGAGCTCGGCGCCGCCGAAAACCTGCACGCCCGCGCGGCCCGTAAACTTCCAATTGTTCGGCCATTGGTAGTAACCGCCGACATAGCCCATGATATCGGGATGGATGGTCGCGAGCGGACTGCCGATGACAACCCGTGTGTCCTGCACGCCCGCGAGCCACCCACGAGTCTCGTCCTGGTCGAACGCATAGTCGAACTCGAAAATGTTTGTAAAACTCGTGGTAGCAAACGGTCCATTCGGAATCGCTTGGGTAATGGTCGATTGCCAACTCAAGGTCGGAATCGAGCCGCCGTTCTGATTGTAGAGATCGGCCTGAAATCCAAGATTCCAGCTCGTAATCGCCACGGACGACCAGCCGGTCATCGGAGTGCTGGTCGAGCTGGCTGATACGCCGGCATAGAGCGAGACGTTATCGTTCACGTCGATCGTCATGGGAAGATCGACCACGACGCTCTGGGCGCCCGGCAGCGTCGCACCGCCCGCAACTGCAGCCACGCTGCCGGCGTTCGAGATGGCAGCGGATTGCAACGCCGCGAGCAAGGACGAATTGCCGAAGCCGACCGCCAGCGCACCGGCGGGCACCCTCGCGTAGGTGGTTCTCATGTCCAGGTAGACGTTCGGCGCGCTCGACGCCCCGTTCGAGGAATCATCGTCTTCATCTCCAGCACGGGCAATTCCGCTCGAGAGGCAAATCAAGACGGCCAGCACCAATCCCGGGAAACCAACGCAATTGCGCGCGTTCAGCGCTCCAACCTTCCCCGTAACCTGCAAGACACTCTCCTCGAACGGGGTCCTTATCGGCGATGTCTGACAGTAGTGATGCGGCCAAGCTGATCGATCGAGGGAGCGACAGGCACTGTCTCGGTCATCGCCCACTATGCGTCATCCGGTGAACCCGGCACATTCCGGGAAAAGATCGTTGAAACGATATCGGCAATTCGTCGGAACGGTCTATGCAAATTCTCCCAATGTACAGGCGCAACGTATCGCGGCAGTCTCCTACGGCAGATCCGGCTCCTTGGTGTTCTCGAATAAGGGCGGCTCGCCCAACGGCGGCGCGGACGTTTCTGCAAACCAATGGTGAATGACCGCCGAAGGTATCGCCCGTCGCGGTGTGCAGGGGTTGATGGTGCCCGCAGTCACGATGTATCCTTGCTCGAACTTCTGGCGGGCAAACCTCTGGGCGTCGAGTTCGGTCGGAAAGCTCTCACTCTGTCTCGGCTGTCGTTGCGCGGATGCCTTGCGCATCCTTTTCGGCACCTCGAACGAAACATACCAGGCCTTCGTCAGGTCAATCGACACGGCGCCCTTCCGGTTGGTTTTCCCTGTGGGCTCGCCTCGTCTCGGCCAGCCCGCGCCAGCTATACGCTTTCGACATCACGATCTTGAGTCGCGTCCATCACGCCCGCGCTGAAAGCCCTCGACAAAGGATTCTGGTAATCGATCCTGGCGTTGCGCAGTCCAGCTCTGCCACCGTGCGACATATCGCTGTCCCGGCCCGCCGCTCGAAGCGTCTGCGAAGGGCTCTCGCCGAACAGCTTGCGATACTCAACCGAAAACCGTCCAAGCTCGAAAAAGCCGAAGCAGATCGCAATTTCCGTCACCTTTGCTGTCTCGCCGTCCACCGCGAGAAGTGCTTGCCTTGCCTGATTCAGTCGGAGCACACGAATTCGACGGCACGGCGACTGGCCGTAAACGCTCCTGAACGCCTTTCGTAGAGTACGCTGGCTCACCGAGAGCTGGTGGCATATCGCGGGGATGCGAGTCATTTCTTCGGCATCCCGCGCAGCGATGGCCTCGGCCCGCGCGACAAGAACGCGATATCGATCGCTGGCACCGCCAATCATTGGTCGGCGCCTTTCGATTGCATCCAAAAAGTCGATGAAGTGAGGAAGCTACCCCGAATGTGGCAACGCAACCCGTTTGCATGGCCCCCTGACGGACCGCTTCGCGCGGGCGTGCAGATCAGATCGGCAGCAGCAATGGCAATAAGAGCGGCGCAGTACATAATAATGACCTCAACGTCTGGCTTTACCTCTGCATCTCGCGTCTTTCAGCGCGAGGCGTCTTGCCATTTCGCGCCAATCATTGATGCACGGTCTTCCGGGTCGCCTTGCCGCCGAAAAACACAGCTCGAATACTGGTAAATATGCTAGCGCGACGCTCGTTCGCGGGGCGACGCGGGCCGCTACCTGCGTCGTGGCCCGGCGCATTTGCGCCTACCGTGACCGCTCAGTGCAAGCCGCCCATGCGCTAACTTTTGCCGGCGCGGGCCTTGCCATTCCCTCTGGCGGCCTGCTGCTGCCGATATGCGATCGGCGGCATTTTCATCAAACGCACAAAGCTTCGGCTGAAACTGCTCGCTCCGGTGTAGCCAAGACGTAAGGCGATGTCCGAAATGCGCTCGTCGGACTCCGCAAGGAGGCGGCAGGCCGTATCGAGGCGGACTTCGGTGACCAATTCGCTGTAACTCGTCCCCATACCAGCGAGGTGTCGCTGCAATGAGCGCACGCTCACGCCCAGTTGGCGCGCAGTGCACTGCACAGATGCGGCATCCTGACGCAGCAACACCGAAATCGCCGCGCGGACAGAGTGTCGGGATGGCGAAGAGACGGGTTTCATATGCACGTCATGAAAGATTGCAAGCGTGATCTCCTTACTCAAACCGCTGCTTACGATCTTCTTATAATGTGATCGAATTGGTGGGCCCGTCTGGCCATGAGCCGCCTAAATTGCAATTCTGGAACCAAGATCAATTGCACACGTCCCAGCCTCGCATGCACCGCTGCGACGCGACACCCAATGCACCCGGCCAGCAAATTTCGAGATCGCTCCTCATAGTGCCGCGACGACAAAGTACGACCGTAAAAATGAACGCCGCAGGCAGGGGACGAGCAACATGAGCGGAATTCCCCTAACCCGCTGCCAATTCGTGATTCCGTTTGCAGACATTCATAACGAGGTGGGAGCTCCCACCGCGACGCTCCTGTCGAAATTTGGTCTCCCGACAGCGCTGCAAGAAAAAGCCGATCATTATGTTCCGATATTGCCTGCCATATGGTTTGCACAAGCCGCGCAGAGATCGCAGGCATCACGGATATTGGCTTTCACGCTTCGCGGCGGCTGCAGTTCTGCCACCGGAGCGATAAGCTGCGAACCATCATCAGCTACTCTCCGACGCTGTACGTCGCCCTACAGCAAGTGTGCAAATGGGCATCGCTCGAAGACACAAACCTGTAAATGTGGCTGGAGCGCTGCGATGAATCGCATAAGAATTTGCAGCAAGCTGGGCGGGACCGCCGGCATGCTCCATCTTGAACACTCACAATGGCTGCAGAACGTCTTTGTCGTCCACATCGTTCGACAGTTCGCCGGATCGGAGTGGACTCCCTCAACGATGGCCTTCGAGGCAAATTATGCGCCAGGCTCGGAGGCTCAGGCCTTCTGGCCGAATACGCGCTTTCTGCCGGGCCAGTAAGCCTCCTGGATTGATGTGCCCGTGGCGCATCTCGACCTACCCAGCCTGACACGCGATACGGCGCTGAATTTCTCCGAGGACGAGCCTCAGCCGTTCGGCGACGAGCTTGTCCGTGCACTTAAGCTGATGCTGCCTTCTTACCTGGATGAGGGAATCCCGGCGGTCGCGAAAATCGCCGAGATGGCCGGCGCAAGCGTCAGGAGTTTTCAACGCAAATTCTCAAACGCTGGCCTGACATATTAAGCTTGCTCGAATTGATCCGTTTTGAGAATGTCGCCAAGCTTCTGCGTGAGACGGACGCCAAGATCATCGAAATCGCGTTCTCTTCTGGTTATGCCGATCCGGCGCATTTTTCGCGTGCGTTTCGCCGTATGACCGGCGCCACGCCATGCGAATTTCGCGAGAAATGGACACCGCGGTAGGCGCGGCCGCCATCGGACAATCGCTTCCGTTTCGACAGCAGCCCCCTCCGATTGGCACGGAGGCAATTTCCCCCGGCGCAAGCCCGCTATGGAAAGCGCGCCACGCATTCGTCGAGCAATTCGGGACTGCACAAACGGCGGTCGGACGGCGGCGCGTCAATAGATCGGACGCAGTTGGAGCCCGGAGAGGCCGAGGGTCACATTGACGGCTACCGAGCCCTCCACCGAGACGGGCTGCAACGCAAATGACCGCCCCGAGCCACCGACAAGAACATTGACGCCGGCGCCTAAGCCGAGGCCGATGTCGCCTGACGCCCCGACATATTCGCCGGCGAGAGCTCCGGGCGGAGGGCCTGCCGTCGGGGCAAACACCGCCCAGGCGAGTGCGCCTCCGGCCGAAACGCCGATATCGATTCCGATGGTGTTGAGGGCACCTTCATAGAGTTGTGTCGGCAATGGCGGGTTTTGTGTAAAGCGACATGACATCGATTGATGGCCGAATATGACAAACCCGACGCTAGGGTCGAGCTTGCAAGCCAGCATGCCGATCTGGGTCCACGATGCCTGTTGGGCGCCTGCGGAGGACACAGAGACGGAGCATGCGCAGACGATGCAGAGAACAACCAGAATTCGTGCACGCATTTCGCTTCCCTATCATCTCGCAAAGACTCATTGATCGCGGTCGGCGCTTGGTTCCGACCGCGTTCTGTTTTCGTAGATGAGCATGTGCAGAGCCGACGAGGCTATGCAAAATCGGCAATCCGAACCCGCCGTCAGGCCTTTTTGTCGCGTTAATCGGAAGCGGTTTGCGATGTTGGACGCTAGCCCTCCGTTACTTTTTGAAGACGGCGTTACTTGCGAAACCGCGCGAACGTTATTTGCAAGGACATCCCGACACCTGCCGCATGTCGGGCCGTCAGCTCATTGCGCGCCGGGCCATGCTGAAAAAGTCACAATTGGACCGCTGCTGATTTTGCATAGGCGACGGGTTTTGTGCTGTCTAGGGTCCGCACCGACCAACCTGCCGGAAGCTTCCGGCCGATCGCAAGGAGAACGAGATGCGCAACAGGAAGGGCGTGCAGATTTGCTTGGCATTGCTGGCGACGGCGTTACTGCTCGACACCGGGACCGCGCTGGCGCAGAGTGCTACGCACGGAAACCTGAAGACGATCGGCACGCCTTCTGCCGCACAAGCCCAAATTGTGCCGTCGCTCATCGTTCTCAATTCGCGGGGCGCAACGTTGCAGGGCGACAGCCTTGTCCTCACAGGGATCACGCCGAACTCGATCATATTCGCCGACCGACCCGTGCGCGCTGCGGGCCATCAGCTCACGGCTGATATCATTGCGGACTGGGGCGCAGGCAAGGACAGCTTTGCCAGCGATCCTCCGAACGCGACTGTTTCGGCTTTCAACAGCAAAGACGGCTCCGTCAAGGATACGCCGTCGTCGTTCTGAAGAATCCGAAGCTGGACGGAGACAAGCTGACCTTCACCGTTCAGACGCTCGAGGGTGATCTCACCGGCGCGGACGGCGCAGCCTCGATCTTCATCGACATCATCGGTCGCCCCTTTACACCGCTCTCCTTTGCGGGCGTCGCGCGACGCGCGGCATACCGCGGCGCAATGTATGCCGGCGCTGCTGCTGTCGGAGCTGCCGCCGTCGGAGCTGCCTATGCCCGGCCCTATTGCGGCTACTATCCCTATCCTCCTTGTTACTGAACAGATCTCGCGCCGGGCGGCGCCTATCCGCCGCCCGTGCAAGGACCAGCGATCACTCTGCGTCGCAACAGCCCCCCCTTTTGGCGTTCCTCCACATCAGCGCGGTTCGCGGAACCGCATCGCCGTCGCGTCCCTCTTGGCTGGGGCCGATGAGACCAAAGCGTTCCGAGCGACGTCGGCGCGCACGGGTTTGCGTGAGGAAAGCGCGTCAGGACGACAAGCCAGGAATTCCGGTCCTGCGGTCGCAACCCAAAACGAGGCGTGGTGAAAAAGTATTGAGGGGCGAGATTCGGATAAGGACGGCAGCGGCGCCTCGCGTTTGGCCACTACCGGGCGTGTGAAATCGCAGAAATTCGTAGTTTGGCGCGCGAAATCGTACGATTGGTAGCGGGGGAGCGTTACGAACGGTCCCCCACCCAGTTCGAGTCTTTGTTTTCAAAGACTTACCGCGCAACCTGAACAATCGGCTCCGGCCGTCCCTATTCGACAGTCCGAAAGCACAGCACCTGCTCAAGCCTGCTCGCTGCGGCGGCCCTATCCGGACCGTAGGTGTCAAGTGTGTTCGACACGCCCAGAAGCGCCGAGCTGGCCTTCAGCGGGTCGTAACCACATCTTCTAACAAGCCACACCGCGATCCGTTCGTTTAGCGCGAGTGCCCTCATCCGGGCAGCCAAGGTACGGAACTCCTCTTGCGCCTTGTGAAGGCGAGTCAGCTCCGCCTCATTTAGCTCGACATGTGATTTGTAGTCGGGACGGTCCTGTTTCGCTGAGGCCCGGACATCCGCGTAGAGCACGCTCTTCTGGATAACTTCGCTTCGCAAATCATAGAACTGACGAAACGGACCGCCAATGAACGACGTTACCGCCCAGCCGATACCCCCGAGCGCGAATGCGGCAATTGCCCCCCAAATCTGAGCCATTAGCTAATACTCCCTTCAACGCCCCACCGTTCATATCAAGGCTTCAAATCTAGAAAGTGGCGTTGCCGGTCGCCAATCAGCGATGGCGCGGACCGAAATCTCAGCATCCAATGACTTAGGCAGAAAGCCAAATTTCACGCCGATGATCCTTCCGCAGCCACTTCCGAGGCGGCGGTTAACGGATAAGATTCGACGGGGAACCGTTTGGCAGCATAGTTTGAGTATGCCCCCTGATAGCCAATAAGCGCAAATGTGATCTGATACATGCAAACGTACACGCGGTGAATGAGATCAATCAGCGCTTGCAGTTGTTCGTTATCGAGCCCCTCCAGTTTCGAACTGCTGGGATGCACAGCTTTGTTTCTGAGTTCTTTCCACGCATCTAAGCACGAAGAAGCAAGGTGCCCGCTGTCAACGAGCGGCTGTAACCTGTCCGTGGCACGGACATTATTGAGTTGCCCCAAGAGCCCCTCGATTCGCTTTCTTACACGTTCGACAGGGGCCAATTCTCCTATCAATTTCAAGAGAGCATCTCTGACGTCGACAAGAGCCTGGTCCAAAGGTGCTCTTTCAAATGGAAGGAGGTTAGCGAGACCTTCGACGGTGACACCGAGGACGATTACTTCAGCTTCGGTCGAGCCAGCGCTCGCATCGCAAGCATTGCGAAGCCACATGGAGCAAGGGTGAACGAACTCCGACGAGGTATTTGAATTCACAAAAACAAGGTATCGCACAAACATCCGATGCACGTCATCTGCATGCTTGTGCGAGCTAAGCGGAGCCGGAAAACGCGTCGAGACTTCGCGAACAGGCGACATGAGCGTCGTATCCGTTTCTCCGTTCGTTCTGGTCTCGATTAACGACAAATGGACTACCTTGCCGAGGACATAGCGAAGCGCCTCGATGACCCGGGTTTCGAAGTTCGGTACAAATGCAGCGTCCCCGATGATCTCAACGAGGACGTCTGATTCGCGCAGCATTTCGAACTTTAGTGTGCATCCGATCTCGTCTACTCGGATAACGGCATCGTAAAACGGACGCCAATCTTGCCGTTGCTGCTTCAAAAACAGTAACCGCATCGAATGAGATTTAAGAGCACGCTTATCGGGAGAAACGTGTCGGAGTGATCGCAACTTACCTGACGCAATCGCGTGCCCGGTTGCGAGGTTGCAATTGAGCCCTATCCAAACGTTCTCAGCAGTCAATATCATCGTGTCGAATGTAGTCACCTTGATCGAATAGTACGCTTCGTCTGGGATCAGCTTTCCGACCTCAAGAGCCGCTTGATTCAGGATCGAACTGACGGCGTCGCGCGCTTCGCTTTGCGCGAAGCACTTAAACGACAGAACGCCGTCGTCATCTTGCCAAACCTCTCCAGGGCCACGGTAGGTGAGCGGTTTGACGCCGTTTCTAACAAGCTCAATCTCGACGCAGTCGTGCTTGAATTTTTCTTCTCGAAAGGATTTCCACCAGTGGTCGTTTACGCTCATGGGTCGAGTCCTTCACCGGGAACAGAAGCTAGCCTTGACACTCCGAGAACATAATGAGAACATCGTACCCCGACCTAGCACGGAATATGCTTCAATGTCCACGGCAAGCGCGCCCGATCCACAATCAGACGTGGAGTGGCTGGAAACGGCTGCCGATCAGGCAATCGCGGCTTGCGGTGGTGACGCACGCGAGGCCGTGAAGGCGCTGTTGATTGCGAATGAATTTCTTGAGCGGGAGATGGAAGCGCGCGTCTCGCGGGGGTACATTCGTGGCGTGAGACACGGCAGATTTAGCACTTACAGCGGTTAGTTGAGACGTATGCGCAATGTCCAATGATGTTGTACCGTCCCCTAGTGGTAGCTTCCTCGACGAAATCAATCTTCCAAAGTTAGTCGCAGGTCCGGCCGGTGAGGCCATCGCTCGCCTAATCGGCGGTGCTGTCGACATTCCCGCAGCGTGGCTGGCACAGGTTGCGCAGGGAGTTAAGGACAAGACCGCGGCAAAGACGGCTGTTAGCAAGGCGGTCGCTGATGCCGCAGCAAATCTCGCCAAGAACGATCCCGAGATTGTGCAAAGAGCCGCGCATTCTCTCCTTTCGAAGGAATTGAGACATCAAACGAATAAAGAGGCGGTAGCAAAGAAGGCGCTGGAAGAATTGGGCGATGAACCTCTCAGCAAGACTGAGAAGCCTGACGATGATTGGTTCAACGTTTTTGAACGCTATGCCGAGGATGCATCGTCGGAGCAGTTTCAGGATATCTGGGGACGCATACTTGCGGGTCAGCTCCGTAAACCGAAAGCTTTCTCGCTACAAACACTGCGCTTCGTCTCCGAATTGGATGAGCACATTGCTTCCCTATTTGAAAAGTGGTCTGCACGGGTAATCGACGGAGATTACATTGCCGACCCGCCCAAGCAGGGCGACGAATTCACTGAGTTGTTGCAGTTGGAAGATTTCGGATTGGTCAGCGGCGCGTCGGCCCAGCTTACCAAAACGCTGACTATTAAAGAGGACCCCCCTTCTCCCCAACTCCGCAGATTGTCCTTCGAGTTCAAGGACCACACTCTGATCGCGCTAATGCATGATCCTGTCAGCATTACGATCCAGAATGTGCTGCTTACCCGAGTAGGTCGAGAAATCTACACCATCACGAAGGCTAAAGGCACTCTACAGCCGATCAAGGAATTTGCGAACAGTCTCCCAAAACACAACGCGGAATCTATTGTTTGCTTTCCAAAGAACGCGATTGGCGGTGGCTTGCCTTCGGTTCTTTGGACGAAGCCAACTCAAGATCAGGATGGGCAAGCTGGAACTGGCAACTGAGAACAACAAGCGCCAAATCGTTACCGACCAGCTATGCAGTCGAAGTCGAATGGGACTGCAACTTAAATTCAGCGCAGGTAACGGAGCATTGTCATCGGTTTCGTTGAGGCCGTGAAGCCTGCCAGTCTGCCAGCGGATCGCTCGATGCGGCCGTATCGGTAGGCAGACCAGAAGCCCGGTCCAGATACCAATCAATCGCCTTGCGGTCTCACCGCTGCCCTTTGTGGATCGCCCTCGACCCTACGCTTCTTCTTATCTCGTGCCGCCGATTTCAACGTCTCGACAGTCAATCTTAGCGCGGCAAGGGAAGCACGATGTCTTGCCTCTTCCGTCAGATTGTTCCCCGCGCGGGTATCAGGCTTCGCGGCTTGCTGACGGATTGGGAGACGACACTTCTCCTTCATCGCCGCGATATCTCGGCGCGTCGTGAAGTGCTTCCTGCCAAGCTTGAACACGACAAGGTTGCCTCTCCTATGCTCCGCTTTGAGCGTCGCTACCGAGATCGCGTTGGCGAAGACCTCTTCGCAAGCTTGCTTCAGCGAGATGGGCCGATCAAGCTCGGACACATCAGGATCATGTATTGCGCTGAACTCAGCTAGGGAGATTGTCGGGTGCCGCCTTGGCGGCTTCGACGAAGGCACGTCTTACATCTCCAAGCCTCTTGTTGAATCTTATCACCGGGCGTCCATTCACTCCGGCACGAACCGTGACAAGGTGTCGTCGTCCCTCGTCAAGCGCGGCCGCAAGCTGCTCTTGCATTTGCTCGGCCGTCAAGTCTCGCCCCCACACGTGCCGAGTGACAACCAGCTCCATTAATCGGGCTAAGTCGCTCCGATCACAACTCGCTCTATCTGTTCCGGACATTCGCGCAACCACTCGAAGACCTGTTGACGGGTGTATCTGTGCCTAGTCGTCGCGTCCCCTGGGAGCGGCCCGGCGACTTCCAACTCGAAGTAGTCATTGTCGCCTGGGTCTCCGTACAACCGGTCTTGAAGTTCGTACTCTTCGCGCGTAGCCGGATCAAAGTCGTGATAGCGCCGTGTAAAGAAATGCAGCATTCCCCCGCCTCCAAAATAATTGAACCGCTGGAATCAGCGAACCATTCTTGTATGCCGGGGTCGGACGCCCCCCGCCATCCGTCGCTTACCGGATTGATCGGGCGTGGATTGTATGCATAATCAGACAATACGCTGTGGTTGTAAGGCGATATCGCATGACAGACCTTACAAACTGAACGTCCCTCGGACTCTACGTCGCTCAGTTCACGCGCCCAATAGCGCAGCCCTTTTTGGGTATCGAGCTTCCAGTTGTCTAGCTCTCGGCGAGCCGAGACAGCGATGCAGGAAGCGCGGACCGATGTACTTCACCAGCGTCTCGACCGCGACGCGCGGGACATATGTCTTCTGCGACGCGACCCAGGCGAGGCCCGGCAAGATCATGTCGGGCAACGAGTCTATGAGCACAAGCGTTGCAATTGAGTCGTTGCACCCGCGTAGCCTCATCAAAGCTGGGATCAACACGTCTATAGGCGGTTCATAAGTCACCCCTTGCCGGGGCGCGTACTGGATTCGATCTAGGACGCCCGCAACCATCAAAATGACTCCTTGGCGCGGCCGAGTTGCACCACAGGACACTTGATGCGCGACACACTATCGTCCCTCACGTCTTTCACTTCATAGGTAGAGCCGTCGCACAGCCGCTTAACGCGGTAGCCCTGCCTGATCGGCCAGGGCAACACGCCATATCGAAACGCAAATGTCGGTTGGTTGGTCGAAATGATCGGGCTGACTTGCATCCCACCGTGCATCCGGCCGTGCGACTCGCCTAGGAGTACATCCTTCGCGGGGTTAGTGAACACCGCGGTGACGGTGACTGCATTGGCAGGCAGCGGTTCAGTGGGAAAGTTCGGCCGCGTGGCCCGCACGGGCATAACCTCGACTCGTTCGCCCATGCTGTCGTCGACAGCTGAGGCGGCCTCTTGCATCAGAGACCGCCAGTTATTGGAATCTGGAAATAGCGTCATCGCCTGTTTGATTCCTAGTGGTGCCCGCCAGACGGGAACGCACCGACGCTCGCCTTGGTCGCGTTGTCGCCGGGACCCTGCATGCTTGTGCCGAGATAGCCGCTTAGCGAGATACTGGCGTTCGCTTCGGCTCGATGGATGATGCCTTCAAGGTACGGCGTCGGCTTGATGTCGCCGGAGACGTTGATTGCCAAGTCGGTAGCGCCGCTCACGGTGCCGGTGACGGCGACGTCTTTGAAGCCGGACGACTGACCGACGTTGCGTATTGAGTCTTGCCAGCCACCCGACGTGACGCCTCCATCGCCGCCGCTTCGCAGATACCGGCTCGACACGTCGTCGAGCGTCGGACGTTGGAACTTATCGAACGGACCGGACTGCGGGGCTGGCATATCATCCCATACGCGCCGCTTCTGGCGACGCTGCTTTTCGATGGCATTCGCAACGGCCCAATCCGGATCGGCCCAATCGGCGATATTGCTGTCGAGCTGCTCGTCGGTGCTGGTGCGGATGCTCTTCTCTTGGAAATACAAGCCAACCGCCGTCGCGAGCGCGGTGGAAACCCCGAAGCTAGCGGCAACAGTTCCGCCAACTACTGCAGGCGCAATGACTCCCGGTGCGCCACTCGGAACACCCGGAACGGCCGGGACCGCCGCACGCCCGGCCAGCACTTGCAGAGCAGCCGACGCCGAATTCACGCTCCCGATAAAGGTCACCATACTGTAGGCCAACCCACCGCCAGCGGCGACGGTCGCGATACCGGCGAAGATGCCGGCGGCTCGCTGAGCCTCCGGACTCAGGTTGGTGAGCGCGGTCGTGACCGCGTTCGCAGCGTCGACAACACCCGTCAGCCAGCCCTCATTCGCCTTCACCATAGTGTGCGATAGAGCTTCTGCGGAAGCCGTCAGGCGATCAACCGCAGATGCAAGTCCCGCGTTCATCTCATCCGCGACCTTCTTGGCGAAGCCATCCGCGTGGCCCAGGTCCCTCTTCGCTTCGTCGAATTTGTCGTGCTCTTGCAGCAATGCGATGCCGCGCGCGCCTTGCTTGTCCCCCAGAAACGCCTGCATCAGCATGGGGTTTCCCGCAGCAATGATACGGTTGAGCAATGCCTCACCTTTGAACCCTTGCTTCGTAAAATCGAAGTACTCGTTAGCTGCCCGCGCGAGATTCTTCTGATCGGTCTTACTGAGCTTGTCGCCGGAGGCTTCTGCGGCCTTCCTGACCATTTCGGTGAACTTGCCACGGTCTGACAAGATTTCGTCGCCGTGGTCTTCAAGCTGGCTATTGAAGCCCGCGACAGCCTCTTTGCTCAGCCGCTTACCGAAATTGCGGGCCAGCTTGTCGGAAAGCCCCTCACCCGTGATAGCGCCGTGCGTCGCATAGTCGTCAATGTTGATGCCGTTCTGGGCGAGCACTTCCCGCCCCTTGCGCGTCGGTGCCAGCTCCCGCGCGTAGAACTGCCGAGCGAACACGCCACCTTCTGCACCGACGATACCGCCGCGACGCAACGCCATGCCCATCGCCAGGTTAACCTCCGGAGAGACGCCCGCCGCATTCGCCGCCGCCGCGCTGTACTTCGTGAACTCCTTCACGTCTTCGAACGTCATATTTGATTTCTTGGTCGCGACGGCCGCGAGATCGTTCAGACGGGTGGCCTTCGCCTGTGCGTCTGCGGGGCTGTCGAAATGAACGCCGTACTGCGAGATCATGGATTCCATAAGCTCGGCGTTCTGTTCGGGCGTCACGCCCATCGCCTTCGCACCGATAGCCGTGGGGCGTGTAATGGCGAGGTTGGTTGCAGCGTCATACTTCAGTCGACCAAAGGTCTCATGAGCCTTCTGGGTCGCCTCAACGGTCGCGCCGTAGACGGAAGCAAGCTCGTTCTGTTGCTTTCTGAGCGCGACCATATCGGCCTCGCTGTATCCGGTGCGGGCTTTGATCGCCACGTCTTCGCGAAGGTACGGCAATGCGTGCTTGATCGCATCGACACCGCCATGCACCATCCGGAGACCCGCGTATCCGGCTACGCTCGCCGCGATCATTTTGTGAGCGCTATGGATGCGCCCCAACAATCCGAGGTGTTTCTCGGCCGCGACGTTCGCTTGATTGAGACCACGTGCAAGATTGCCGGTTGCATTGCTGTCAAACGCCTGCTTCGCAAGCTGTTCGGCTTTCTTGAGATTGGCCAGCAGTTCCCGCACAACGGGAGATGCGTTATCGACGGCCGAGATTGTGGCCGTCACATTGGGTGAAGTCATGCTCCCGCCTGTTTCTTCATGAACTTTTGATAGTCGGCAAACGTGTCTGCCCAGCTCACAACGTCGTCGAGCTGCATGGCGCAGAGGTCACTCACCCCCACGCCGTGCTCACTCACTAACCACGCCATTATTCGCCGGGCTGATCTAAAGGGGCTTTGTCCGGGACCAGCCCCATGATGACGTTGGTGATCGCGCCTCGAAGCTTCATGAAGTCGGAGACGGTGAGGTCGCCTAGAATAATGTCGTCGACTCCTGTCATGTCTGCGGCAAACTGCATCATAGACGCGTTGTCGTAGACGTACTCGAAGCTCTCACTCTCGCCTTTTGCGTTCTTGACCGGGCGGATAGTGAACGGGTCGCCGTACTTAACGACCAATCGCGCCTTCGGCGGCTTCAACTTCAGTTCGGTCACCATACCGTCATGCGTCTTGAGCGGCTGCGAAAGCTTTACAGTGTCAGTCATTGCAATTGTTCTCTTTAAGCGTTAACGAATTTCGAAGTGTCGATGCCGAGCTGGTGGAACACGGTCGCAGGCGGCGCGCCCGTCGCGTCCAGTACGCCGAGCGCGTATCTGAGATTGCGGGCCTCTACACCGCCGTTGCCCCGTACATCGATTGCAGCGAGTCTCAGCTCTGCGAGCCTGCGGAGCTTTGCAGGCTCGATGTCTCGCGGCACTTGCCGCTGACCTGACGCTCTCGACTTCGGCGCGTAACCGCGTTCCCTATTGATGACCTGCATGTTGCGGCTGATCTCAGCGAGCCTTGCGGCACGCGGGTCGTTCGCATTGTCGGGAGGCACTGAAGTGTTTTCCTCTTTGGTTTCGACCGGAAGACCGCGCAAGTAAGCGCGAACGGTCTCGATTGACATAAGGGGTTGCGAAGCGATTAGTTCGGCAATTGCAGCCGGTCGTTCGCGCGCTTCTGGTAAACAGGATACCCGCGTGCGCCACAGCTCAAAGGCGTTCGTCGCATTGGTCGCGTTGATTGCGTCCGCCTTCGCTATCGCGTCGGCATCAGCTATTCGGTAACCTGCCTCGATTGCCGCTTTGCGCGACATGCGCTTGTCATTGCCGAGAAGAACTATGCTCGGCACCCCATCGAGCGGGATTGCGATTTTCTGTCCCATCGTGTGCTTTACCTCTGAAACCGAAAACCTTGAGAGAAATGCGAAGGTCCAACCCGGACGGCTCCGCGCGTGCCATGTTCACACATGATTTCCAGGCGGCGCACCTCGTGTTGCAGCGCCTTCAGGTCGGCCTTCTGCCATCGGTGCCACTGATTTTCATAGCGCACTTCCGCCTGCGCTTCCCCCGCCATCAACGCGTACATCGCCGCGCGAAGTCGAGGTAGAAACGCGCAAGGGTTATCGACGGTTGGCGGTGCGCCAACCGGGTTGCAGTTTGACATTGGTGTCTCATCCTATTTTGAGCGCTTCTTCGTCAGACTCGCTCGCCGCTGTGACTCCGGTCGGAGTCGGATACGGCAAACCTGCGGCCTCGCACTGCTCGCGCTCAGCCTTGCGTTGCGCGAGCGTTTCCTCCATGTCGAGCCCCCGCTCACCCAGCTTCTGCTCAAGCGTCGCCAAGCCGTGCTGTAGCTCTAGCACGTCGGCCTGGGCCGTCCGGTACGGGTCGGCAGTAGGCTTTGCCTCACCGCGCCAAACCGCGTTGCTGTATGCCGCCGGATTTTCCCAGAAGGCAGGCGCGCCAGCGGGAAGCTTAATGCGTCCCGTCTCGCACATTTCTTCGAGCCACGCGCGATACGCGGCGCGGTAAAACGGCTCGACAATGGCCTGTCGTCGGCGCTTGGTTATGCGCCACGGCAATTCTAGCGAAAGGCGGCTCGCGCTGAAGGATGTCTTGGAAAAGTCGCCGCTAGCATCTTCGTAGCTTGAGCCCGCTGCCTTGGCGGCCTGTCGGACCAGAGACGAATCAAACGAATCGTGCGTTGTGTTCGGCGACTGCGACTTGTTGAAGTGCAACTTGTCACCCCGCAGAAGATGATTCACCGTGCCAGGCTTCAAACTGAGTTGCACTTGGTTGTAATACGTTTGCTTGGCTTGCAGCCACGCCTCAGGTGATACGCCTTGCGGCGGTTGCGCCGGAAACAATTGATCCTGTGTCGCGAGTGAGCCAATGGCCGACTTCGGATCTAGATCGCTCTCCACCGTGATAGCGACCATCGCGTGAATCAACGCCGCAGCCAGCGTGTACTCATTGAGCACCTCTCGGGAGCGCGCCGGAGTTAGAGCCGCCGCAAGCGGCGATACTCCGCGTACTTGTCCTGGGATGACAAGGTCAAACACGTGCCCTAGTCGCACCCGCCCCCACGAGGTCCGCGCACGGACAAAGACCGGCAAGGGGGCGGTCGCAAAGCTGCCAAGCGTGAATTGCCGTACCCAAAATCCGGAAACCCGCCCCCGCTTGTCAAATTGGATACCTTGCAACGCATGACCCTCGCGGTCGGTGACACGCGTTACGTCATAAGCAATCTGGCGCGGATCAAGCATGTTGATCTTGGTTCCGGTGATCGCATCGACGCTGCGCTGCCAGTCAATCGCGAACGCTGACTCGCCTTGCAGCAACCACGACTTGAACCCCGCGACGGCCAATTGATGCAAACCATGCCTGCCCGACGCATCACACTCGTTTTCGCTGTTGCTCCACGATGTCCACGCGGTCTCAATGCGGTGGGACAGCTCGCGGGCGGCGGCTGGGTCGATACCTAATGCGGTGTAGTCCGGTCGCGAAGAGAGAGTGAGGCCGCACCCCACGGCGTACGTCGCCAACTGATCCACCAGGCTCGCAATCAGCGGGTTGGTCTGCACCAAATCGAGCGCGATGCTCGACGCCGTCGCTTGCTCACGTGCGATCTCTCCGCCAGGCACGCCCCACCAGCCATAACGGGGGTATCCCGCCGTAAATTGCCGGAAGGTGTCATAATTGGCCCACGTCAGCGAAGAGCCGCCAGCGGACGACTCCATGATGCCAGCCTGCGCACCTCCGCCGTTTACCGTGTAGGACGGTGGTGCGGGCAAGCTGGGAGGCTGAGCGACTGAAGGCAACGCGGCTTCAACCCGCTCGGCCTCGCGCTTTCCCAGCCCTAGAAATTCCATGAACCCCATAGCGATTAGGCTCCCGCCCCGTCCTTCGGAACCCAACCCTTCTCAACATTGAACGCCGATACGCTCTGTTTGATTTCCTGCAATCGAGCGGCCTTCGCATCATTGCTGAAGTCGGCCGTTGCGGCAGTGAGGCCAACCTTCCCTTCAAGCTCCATGGCCTGAAGATACGGATTGGCGGCCGGTGCCTTGCCGAGCAATGACTTTGCGGTGTCAGCGTCGAGTGTGCTGCGGAGCGCAAGCTCGCGCGCCAGCTCCGGGTTTCGCTTCCCTTCCGGGCTATCGAGAATTGCGCCGATACGCAAGCGTTCACTCAGGATTGCTGCATTGTCTTGACCGGTTCCCGCTACGGTCGGCATTTCGGTTACCATGTCGTGTGTTCCTTTCAACGATTGGATTGGATTGTCGCGGCGAAGTTCGCCGCAAGGTCTTTGAAGTTTGGTCCAGCCTGGGCCGGTTGCGCCCGTTGGGCTACCAGGGCTTTCCGGTTGACCAGCCCTGCAACGGCGTGCGCGTAAACGCATGCGTCGAGCGCTTCATTTTCTCGAATGTTCGGGACGAACCGCGAGCGCGCATAGCCGCGCACGTACACGGTCTCAATACGTTCCGACGCCAAGCCTCGATAAAATCCATCCGGCAAATGGTCGGGGACGTGAATGTGATCCGGACCGAACTCAAGCTTTTGCAGACGACGATAAAGCGCCGCCTTCACGCTGTCGGTGCCAACGATGTATATGTCTAGTCGCTTCTTCAGCTTGCCGCCCCGGTCGATGAACGGCCGCGCCCAACCTTCCTTGCCCTTCACTGCGACGACTTGCCGAGACTTTCGCGCTTGCGCCAGAACGAAGTCGATAACCGCATCAGGCCTGTGGCCGCAGTCGACCGCCGTTACCAAAACAGGAAGATGTCGACCGTCGGCAAGTTCGAAAGTCTGGCCCAAGCTTGCATCAAGCTTGTCCCACGTCACACCAGAAAATGTATCGCCGTCGAGCCGGTCGTGGTTCAAGATCGTTGTCACGCCGTTCGGTTGGTGCGCCACGAACTGAACTTCTAAGCGGTTATCCTGAACGTCCACGCCCGCCGTGATGAATTCTATGTCACGCGAATACGGAGGCCGGATCGGCTCCGCTCTTTCGCGTAACTCGATTGAACTCATTGAAAGTTCAAGGGACGAATCGAAGGGCTCACCTAGTTTCAGATTGTGAAATACTTGCCGCTCTTCGACGGTGGAGCAGGCTTCCCACGCCTGCACCAAGCTTTTGAGCGATGAATATTCTGAAGCGAGCGCCGTTATATGATAGCCACGGATTCCTGGTTCCCCGTCGGGATTGGTGGCGACCCACCGGCCGTTCTCCAACATTGCCGCGCGCTGAGCTTCCGAGTGTAACGCTCCGCAGTGCAGACAAGCCAACTCGGCCGTTTCGGGCTTCCCTTTCGTCCAATGCAGGTTATCGAACGTGAGGTGGCTCGGCTTACCACAAGAGAGACAATCCACGAAGAACCGGCGCTTGTCGGAACGTTCGAACCATTTTGCTATTCGACTATCGCGCCCCGTTGGTGTCGAGACGATTACAATTTTCTTCCCGCCGAGCCCCCACCGTTCGGTGCGCTGTATCGCAAGTAGAACGGGGTCTCCTTCCTTGCCTGCGCTATGCGCGCAACGGTCCGCTTCATCGATCCACACGCACCGGACGCTTTGCGCCGCTAGTTCGGACGGCTTGTGGCTGCTCGATAGAGTTAAGCTTCCCCCCGGGAACTCTTTCGCGGAAAGGCTGTTGGCTCCTCCGGTAGAGCCTTTCCGCGAAACGTGAGCCCGACCAATTAGGGAATTAAGAACAGGCGAGGATTCAACGAACGGATCGAATCGCGTACGCACCATCTTCTCGGCGGCCGTGGTGTCGGGCAGCAGGCACATAAACGGACCGGGCGATGTTGCTATCATCGCCATCATTTGAGCTTCTACCGCGAGAGACTTCCCGACTTGCGACCCCGCCATGATGACAATTGTCTCAACGTCTTCGTCTTGAATTGCGTCGACAATCTCTCGTTGGAAAGTGCTCAGCCTCAAAGGGCCAGGTAGAGCGTTAGAGCTTGCGGGTAATCGAAGCTCGCGTTCTGCGAACTCGGATGGACGGATGCGAGGCAGCGGCATTAGCGCACGCAACATCGCCCGCGCCAAAGCGTCGTCGAGCATTGCTGTGTTGATCCTGAAGTCGTTAGGTCGTGATCCGAGTCACGACAACGCCACCCGTTCAAAGAAGTCGTCAGGGTCGGCGAATGAGGTAAGCGTGCGGCCGATCTCATCTTCGATCAACCGCGCGACGGCCTTCTGATCGGCCATTCCTGCAACGCGTGGCGCTAAGCGGACGCCTATGGCGAGCAACGCGACGCGGAGGTCGCCCAGGATTTGGGCGGCCGTTTGCTCCACGGAGTCCCTATCGATCAGCCGCCCTTCGAGCTGAGCGTTCTGTAGCTCAAGCTTGCGTGCGCGATGCTTTTCGGCCTCCGCTTTTGCGGCTGCCAGCTCGCTAATGTGCCCGCCTTCGCCGCGACCGCTTGTAGCGTGGCCTGCAACACGGTCGGTGTCAGCAATCGCTGTCACAACTTCGACGGCCTTCGAAAAGTCCGCCTCGCAGGCTTGTTCGCTCATATTTGACGCCACGAGCGCGCGTCGGACGGTCGCCTGATCTAGCCCTGTTGCGTCGGCGACGCGCCGGACCGGCCCCCTAGGTCTGCCCATGGTCGTTCTCTGCTATCGAAGATGTGAGTATTTTTAGTGCGCAAACTGCGGCAGTGCGCCGCTGTCGGTCGAGTTCGGATTGTCGGAAGGACCCAAACCCCATGGCGTCCCGCTGCTCGCTGTGCGGAACTACCTTTGGTTAGACCAATGCGAGCGCTATCTCGCTAACCAGCACGTCATCGCGCTGGCTGTTGTGCTGGCCGATTGCTGCTAGTGAAGCCCACGCTTTCCGACGATCATGCGCGAACATGCGGAGGAAGGTCGGCGTCTCGAACACAGCGCCACCAACCGTCACGCTTGCGGGCAACGCTGCATCGCTCGCGCGCTGCTTCGCAAGCCGCTCTAGCGCGATGTCAAACATGTTCATTGCTGTTCCTTTGATTGGACGCGCGCCACGTCCCCGGCCGAATCATGGAGCCATTCAATCGGGGCGTGGCGCGCTAGTCGTCGCGAGCGGTGGTAGACTCCGCGTCAGCGACGGTGTTGGGGTTAATCGTTGTCGTCGGTCGGTGGCGTGTAGGGCAAACCTTCGCTGATAAGCTGCTTTTGCACCTCAGCGCCAAGCCTCGCGTTCAACTGCGCTTCCGCTTCTTTCTTCCAGGCCTTCTGTGCCGCTGCATCTGACTGGCCCATCGCTTGATTGGGCATCTCGGCATAAAGCCCTTTGACCGGGAGTCGGTCTCGCCCGCGACGCATAGCGACAAAGCGACCCCCGTTGCTTTCGATAATGAAGGCATGCGGTGCCCGCAGGTTCGCGCTTCCACCGCCGGTCTGACGAAACGTCGAGCCGGTAAAGCCGTTCGCCTTCGTGACTGCCGCACCCGTCGCCAGCATGCCAATGCGAAGCTTGCTGGCTGTGAAACTCGCGCTCAGATTGTACTGGGTGGTTCGCTTCACTTTCGTGACGCCGTCACGGATGCGCGCCTTGGGTACGCCGATATCGGACGCAATGACTTGCACTGCTACCCGACGCGCCGCCGTGGCGCTCTTGTCAACCGCGCGTCGGATTGCATTCTTCAACCCGCGTTGGCTCAACTCGCTGGCCCATTTTTCGAACGGCAGCGCGTTTAATGACACGCTGAGCTTCAAGGCTAAAACCCTTCCGGGCGTGCCCATGTCGTGGGCTTCACATTCACAAGCCGATCCAGCTCGCGCGCGTGTTGCTCGCACTGCCTAAGCGCACGCACATCCGGTGCATCGGGATTTAGGCGCGGCGTAATTTCCGTCGTCCGTAAAGCCTGCCTTAAGAGCCGTGCGGTTGGTGTTTCACTCATCGTCAGTCCTTATTGCGGCCACCCGGCCGTGAAGCCTGTCGGCACGGCATAGACGAACGCTGATGCGCCGAAGTTGGCGGTGAAATTGTCGCCCGCTACAGGGCTACCGTATTGGCTAAAAGCCACGGCGGGGGCCATCGCCGCAGTCGGGTACGTTCGGCCCCCTGCGTTGGTCGCAGGATCATACGTCCCGTTGTTTTCCCAAGCGCCCGCGTTAATTGCCTGCCAGAATTTGCCGTTGCCGCCATCAAAGGCATTCCGGATGACAGTCCCGGGGGCGTTAACAGCTCCCCCGAACGAGCCTATAGTGCCGCCGTTATTTACGATCTGCCCCCCGCCCAGCCAAACGCCAGCGCCCGGACCAGTATTCCCGTTGATCGCCAGGAAATATCCGTAGCTGGCCGCCATGATACCGACGAAGTCGGTGCCGCCGTGCGAAGCCCCGACTACGTACTCCCAATAGTGCTTTCCGGCACTCTTGTAGGAAGTCGACGTCGCGCCGCCAGTGTTGGTGTTGCTGCGGCTAGCGGTGCGGTTGCCGTTAGAGAGCGAAGCGTTGCTCAATGTTGCAGGATCGAATGTAGTCGGCGCGAAACCGGCTCCGCTGACGTAGGTCATCAGCAACGCTTGACTAAGGACGGACATGCGCGTCAGCCCTGGGTGCCGTCATCGTCACCCCCGTGGGGCGATGAATCGCATTTGAACGTTCTGCCGTCTGCGCTCGCGCGCAGGAAGTTGACGAGCGGCGTCTCGCCCTCAGTCCGACCCGGACAGAAAGCCTGAGTGGTGCCAATACAGCTCGCGAAGAGTGCAACGAACGTTTCGAAGGCGTCGGCTTGCCGTTCGGCGGCATCGACCAGGCGCGCAAGCTTGGCGTCAATGCCGATCAGCGCGAGGTCGTGGGTCGATATGCCCGGTTGAAGCCTGAATGTGTCGCCCGCCTTCATGCGGGCGGTTTGGCCCGGCTCCGGGGCGATGGCAGCAGGCCTGAGGCCCTCCGCGATGGCGTCGGTAACGATATCGGTCATGGGTGGTCCTTTCAGGGGTGCGCCGCGCAGTGGTCACGAGCCGGACTGCGCGGCGCTTGGCGCAAGCGGCATCCCGCTCCGCTCGCACTGGCTCTTGAAACTTGTTGGGGCCGCGCGCCTGCGCCGCTCGAACTCACCCGCTGATATTCTTCCGCCTCCCGTTTCCGGGCGCGTTGGCCGAACCTCGCGGCTCGTTAGGTCCATCTGATCCGAGCACGCGCTGTGCGGAGACCAGGGAGGCTGCCTGCCCTCCTAGATCATTCGCGGCGGCCAACCGGGCAGACGGAAGCTTGGAGAGGCGTGTGGCGACTTGCACGCCACAGTGAGGGTTGCTTTTGATGGCCGTTGCCCCCTTCGGCCGGGTGAGGTGCGCGCTCGGTTTCGAGCGGCCCTATTGGGTAATCAGTTTTGGGAGGCAGTTCGTGACGTGGTCCGGCAACTTTTTCGGCGAGTGGTCAGCCTTCCCGGCTGATATCTACCGCCCCGCGTCCCCGCCCTCGTGTCGTCTCCCTCCCTTAAGGGAGGGAGAGACGTGCACGGTTGACGGGAAAATCAGTGCACGGTTACTGCACGGTTATTGCACGGTCGACCTAAGCGATTGATAATGCTAACAAACAACCGTGCATCTGACCGTGCACGAACCGTGCAGGCCAACTGTGCAAACGACCGTGCAGTAACCGTGCACGGTGGGGCGCTGCACGGTCGGCTTGCACGGTCGACTTGCGAGACGCCAAATGGACCAAGAAGACAAAAGCACGACGACCGATCTGCAAACCATGAATCTTGCAGAGTTCTTACAAACTGTCCCACCTGGCCAATCGCGCTTGGTGACGGACTTCGGGACGGCAGGATTCAGGAAGGATGCCCGAAGCATCGACGTCTATATTGCAGTCAAACCACCGCCAGTGGAATTGCACTGCGAGCGTTGCGACGGGCTGAGAAACTTTAGAGTCAAGGATGGGGAACTGCCTGATGCGGGCGCGCAGGACCACTATCTCAACTATGTCTGCTCAAATTGCCGAACGTTCGAGAAGACGTTTTCGGTTCGGCTGAAGGTGCGCAGTGATCCGCCTCAATCGGCCGAAGCGTACAAGTTCGGAGAGATACCAGCCTTTGGTGCTCGCGTCCCCAATCGCCTCCTGAAGCTTTTGGGCGAGCAAAGCGACAACTTCTTGAAAGGGCGCAGATGCGAGAATCAAGGCCTCGGCATCGGCGCATTCGCCTACTACCGGCGTGTGGTAGAAAGCCAAAAGAACGAAATTTTGAATAAGATAATCGCGGCGTCCCGTAAACAAGGAGCGTTAGAGGACACCATTAAGGCTCTCGAAGAAGCGAAAAGCGAAATTCAGTTTAGCAAGGCGGTTTCATCTGTTAAGCTTGGTCTACCGGCTTCAATCTTGATCAACGGACATAACCCGCTCACCTTGCTCCATACAGCATTGAGCGCGGGCGTTCACGAACATACCGATAAACGGTGCCTTGAGTTAGCTCAGGCCGTTCGACTAGTTCTCGTCGAACTAGCCGAACGCCTTACACAAGCTCTGAAAGACGAAGCGGGACTCAACGACGCGGTCTCACAGCTACTAAAGGCACGAGAGGCTTCAGGCTAGACGATACTCCGTCCCCCGATTATCTCCCGACTTAACGAGCGCACCGGCTTCCACCAACTTCGCCAACAGTCGCGGGACGGCTGTGCGCTCCTTAAGCTCCGGCAGCCCGCTCCGCCTCCGATCAACGTTCAACGCCGTCAACACGTCCTTGGCGGCCAACCCGACCTCTTCGACCTTATCGCCCGTCTCGGCGGCGATGCTTTCAGCGCGCTCCCTAAAGACACGCAGCGTTGCAGCGAGCTTGTCGGAAGGCTCGTCCGGAGGCGTTAGTCTCGCTTCATCTTCGGAATCGTCAGTAGCCATATCGACGGTATCGCCAACGACAACCGGCCGAACGATGCAGCTTGTCACGTCCTCCCCGTCATCGTCTTTGCCAATGACAACTTCCACGAGTTTGAATCGGATGGACTGGGTTTTAGAGGCGTCACGCATTTTTTCTACGCTGAGAGTCGACCCGACTTTACCCCCCTCCGCAAGCAACGTGTAGTCCACCGCTCCCAGGATTGCAGACGACCCACGCATTCCCTTCGTCACGTCCTTACCGCTGTGATGAACGACCAAGACGGCACAATCGAGCGCCGTCGCGACTTTGCGTAGCCGCTCGCACACCAAGCCCATGTCTCTGTCACTGCTCCCATCGGCTCCGGTGGTCGCCGCTGCGAGCGTGTCGACGATGACCAAGCGCACCGGCTGCCCGCTATCTGCCTCACATTTGCGGGCTTCCGCGATCAATTTGTCAGCGGCCCTCGGGTCCTTGAACAAATTGGGGACGTTGTTCATCAGAGCCACGTCGCCGCCGCTCGTGTCGTTGTTGTCGGCCCATGCCTTAGCGCGCCCGCTCATTCCCTCGGCACCTTCTGCGTAGCAATACAGAACATCGCCGCCTGCGATCCTTCGGCCGAACCACTCCCGCCCGCGTCGCGCGTGGCTAGCAAGATCGAAGACAACGAAGCTCTTGCCGACATTGGGCAACCCGTACAGCGCACCGACGCTGTTGAGCGGGATTAGCCGCTTAACGAGCCAGCGAATGGGTTTGTAGCTTGCGACAAGATCGCTTGCGCGAATGTGAGAAAGACGCTTATGGCCAGTCTCATCACCCTCCTCTTCCACGGGCTCAAAGGCACTGCCGTCGCTAGGTCTGGAAACGTGCGCGGGATTGCGCTTCGCTCGCGCGAACTCGCGGGCTAGTTGGCGGTCATCCGGCTCGCCTGCCCCCGCCCATTCCCCGCAGAACACCGCGTAGTCATTAACGGTCAGCTCGGGATAGGCTCCGACAAGAAACGTCGCGGCCTTCAGTCGATTTGCGGAACGGTCGTCTCCAGGGTGGTCATAGAAGAACTCAAAGTCGGGGCGACACTCTCGAATGAAATCGAGCGGGAATCTTCCAACCGTTGAGTCGAACAGCGAGACATGGTCCTCCCGCTGGCCTACACCGAGTTCTTCAATGAACCCCTTAACCACCGGGTCACTATCGCTCAGTGACGACGCTTCACCTTCAGGCTGAGAGCCGATCAGCTCCACGACGTAATCCGGTAGCGTCGGCAGTTGACCGCCAACGAACGCTCGCACGAATGCTTGCTTGTCAGCTTGGGTGCCATATGTCGCGCCATCTTCTCGGATAGAGCCCGGACCGACAAACTGCCCGCCCGTGCCTCGCACGTCGGTGCCGTAGTTCTTCTTGAGCAGGCCAGCGCGGTTGGAGAACTTGCCGTCCGGATCGCGGAAGACGAAGTGTTCGCCGCCTGATTTGGTGGGGTTGATGCACACCCCCGCAGGCGGCCCCTCGTGCTCGTCAAAGAGTGCTCGCAACTTCGCCGGACCGTCGTCCTTGAGGTCGGCATCGAGCACGACAAGCTTCGAGGGACCGCACGAAATCGACGGCACCGCGTTGGGGAATTTGCGCCACAACTTGACGAGTGCGGCATCGTCTTTGGTTGCGCCGACATGCACGGGCTCGGTGCCGTGCTTCTCGACGTACTCTTCAATGGCTGTCTCGCGCTCTTCTTTGCTGAGCGACGTGTCGGCGCGGTTATACCTGGGGATCAGCGGGACTTTGCCGTCAGACGGGAACACGTAGAGCCCGGCTTGCGCGAAGAAGCGCGCGTTCTTGCGGTTTGTGCTCTGACGTTCGCCAGTGTTGTCGCCTACAGTCACATCTCTTCCTTTAGGCAGCCTGCGCGGCGGGCGTATCGAGCATCTGGCGCAATTTCGCGCGGCTCCGTTCAAGCATCTTCCGAACACGCTCTGCGTTAAGGTCGAGAGCCTTGGCTATTTCGGCAGAGCGGTAGCCCGCCCCGGCCAGAAGCAGCACTTCGCCCTCGCGGCCGGGCATTTCGCGGATGATTTCGAGTGCAGCACGCGCCTCAATGAGCGCAATACCGTCGACTGCGTCGACACGCTCGGAAAGCGATACGGACTCCTCTTGGTCGTCATCGGTGCCGTCGATCAAGTCGGCTCTCAACGTTTCGCGCTTGCGGCGTTTGGCACGGTCATCGAAGTATCTGACGTGCGCAATCTGTCGCAGTGCGTGCAACCAGCACTCAAAGCAGCCGCGTTCATAGGACGCCTGCAATTCCAGCGCGAGCAGACAAACATCGCTTAGAATCTCGTCGACGGTAGTGGCACGGTTGGCGAGGTCGCGAGGTAGCCGCGCCAAGATCGAACGGCGCATCATCGGGAGATGGTCGACTAGATCGCGGTTGAATTCAGTCATGGTGAGATGGGACATTAAGGTCTCGTGAACGTTGAGGGCACGGGCAGCCGCTCGCGCAAAAGGCGCGCGTCGGGCTGGTCGCGTGATTGAAGTTGCTGGTCGTTAGACGGCGTTTGGCGCGAGGGTCAGGCGATGCCAACGTCGCGCGTGTCCGCCATGACCGTCTCGGGCCAGCGGTTCAGGGAGCCGAGCTTCTGCGGTTTCGGGATTTTGCCTTCGGCGAGCCAGCGCGCGAAGGTGGAAGTCGCGGGATTCCCGAGCACGGTAAGATAGAGGTCACGTCCGCCGAGACGTTGAGGGTGAGGAAAGTCGGACGGGATCGCGGTGAGCTGCGCCGACTGGCGCGAGCGAAGTGCAGGCATAGCAGACTCCGATTCGCCCCGTTTGCGGGGCGGGTTGATTCATCGGAGCCGAGCCACAACCCGGTACTATAGTTCGGCCGAAGCCCGCTGAGCGGGAACCCTTATCAGCCGGGGTTTAATTCCGACCGGGGCGACGTGTCGCTTCCGTCTGACGCCAGAGACGCGCCGAATACCTCTCTGGTCTGTGCTGCGCACGTTCCGATGTTACGCAGCAGTTAGTTATAGATATATCGGGTCGCTGGGCGGTTTCTCAATTAAAGGGGCATAAAATCGAGCATCGCAGAGAAGCGGCTGCAATCGGCCGCCACGGCATACAAACGCCCGAGCGGTGGAAAAACGAACGGCGTAACGAAAAAAGATTTGGAGCAAGCCCCTCCCCCTCGCGTCCCAGAATCCCTAGGCTTATGCCCCTTTAATTGACCAAAGCCCGATGGCAGAGGCTTAGTGAGGCGATTCAGCCCCTACCTCACCGAAGCAATGGTATCTGAGCGCCGACAAACTTGTGGACTGGCAACAGCCGGTTTACCCGCCCCGACCGGGCGCGGTAAGCTTGATCCGGACGTTGTCGCGTTCGTGGAGGCCCTAGCTCGATACGCGGCTCGCAAGGATCACGAGGCCCAATTGAAGAGCCTCGCGCCCAGGGAGTTGAACTAGATGCTTCGTGCTGCGATCTACGCCCGGTACTCGTCTGATAATCAGAACGATAGATCGGTTGACGATCAGATCGCGCTCTGTCGGGACATCTGCAAGCGCGAGGGCTGGACGGTAGTAACGGTGTTCGAAGATCGCGCAATCTCCGGAGCGTCGACCGCGAACCGGCCGGGCTTCAAGGCGATGATGCATGCGCTTGAAAAACACGGCTTTGACGTGCTTGTCGCCGAAGACATGGATCGTATTTTCCGCGATCAGGCCGACTACCACACCGCACGCAAGCGCTTCGAGTATCATGGAGTGCCCATCCACACCGCGACTGGTAGAGTGGGGAAGCTCGACGGTTCGCTCCGCGCCCTAATGGGCGAGTACTTTATCGACAACCTGAAGGTCCACGTCGTGCGCGCTATGGAAGGCGTTGTCCGCGACGGCAGGCGTGCAGGCGGTAAGGCGTATGGCTATCAGCTTGTGTCCGGTAAGCCGGGCGAACTTCAGATCGTTGCCGAGCAGGCTGACATTATCCGCCGCATCTTCAAAGAGTATATCGAAGGACGCACCGTTCGCGACATCGCCGGGCGTTTGAACAAAGACAAGATCGCACCGCCCAGCGGATTGCGTTGGAATGCCTCAACGATCCAAGGCAGTGCCCAACGCGGCAACGGCATCCTGCAAAACGAAATCTACATAGGGCAAATCGTCTGGAATAAGGTCAGCATGATTAAGGACCCGACGACCGGCAAACGGCTGTCGCGTCCTAATCCAGCGTCAAAGCACAAGCGGGTTGATGCGCCCCACCTTCGCATTGTCAGCGACGAAACGTGGGCAGCCGTGCGAGCAAAGCGCCGCTCCGTTGTGAAGCCGACAATGCATCGCGTACCGCGCTTGCTGAGCGGCCTGCTCCGCTGTCCCGCCTGCGGTGGAGGAATGGGCTCTGTGGGCCTGCACCGTGGGGAGCCGCGTGTTCAGTGCTCTACATATCGCGAGAGCGGCTCGTGCTCGAACGGCCGCATGGTCAACCGAAACAAGATCGAAGCCGCTGTACTCGACGGCCTGCGGGAGGTGCTTAAGGACCCCGGTTACTGGAAGCACTATCTGAAGGTCTACAACGAGGAACGCCGCCTGCTGGCGAGCGGTGCTGTCCGTGACCGCGCCAAGCTCGAAACCCGAGCCGGTCAGATCAAGCGCGAAACTGAAAGGCTTGTCGACGCAATCGCTGAGGGCTCCGCTCCCGCCGACGTAATCGGACCGAAACTCCGAGCCCTAGAGGCTGAACGCCTGTCCGTGGAAGAGCAACTCGCCGCTGCGGACGACAAGGGCAAAGCGGTCGCCCTCCACCCGGCCGCGATCCGGAACTATCTGGTGGACGTTGAGGCTCTCAGATCGGCGCTTGATGACGAAAAGGCATCCGAGCGGCCAGAACTGATCGGGCCCCTACGGCGGCTGATCCACAGCGTGGTGGTGCACGCTGAGCCAGGCGTTAAAGGTCCATTCGATGTCGAGATTAAGGGCCGATTGCAGGAGCTGTTGGGCGCTCCGTTCTTAAGACGTTCCCTGGGTGGGGGACCGTTGGTAGCGGGGGAGGGACTCGAACCCCCGACCCCAGGATTATGATTCCCGTGCTCTAACCAGCTGAGCTACCCCGCCATGGGCTCGCCATCGGCGGCTGGTGAGCCGCGGGTGCGAACGCGCGGCATATAAAGAGTGGCATGCGCGCCTGTCAAGCAAACCCGGACGAGGCAGCAACTTATTGCAGGCAGAGGCTATTTCGGCCTCACCGATGGGTCGCCGCCGGGGCTGCCGGGCGGCGGAATCACCGGCGTGTTGCCGCCTTGCGGGGTCGGCGCACGCATTTCGGGATCAACCCCGGCCGGCGGGCACAGCACCCCGTCGGATTTGGCGAGCTTGTCGCCCAGCGGCTGGGCGGCCTGCCCGGTCGTGGTTCCCTCCGGCACTGCAGCACCCGGATGCGACGGCTGCTGCTGCGGCG
The DNA here is from genome assembly GCF_020194035.1 of Bradyrhizobium sp. BRP56. Taxonomy (NCBI): domain Bacteria; kingdom Pseudomonadati; phylum Pseudomonadota; class Alphaproteobacteria; order Hyphomicrobiales; family Nitrobacteraceae; genus Bradyrhizobium; species Bradyrhizobium sp. BRP56. The sequence continues at coordinate 4,978 of NZ_JADYVV010000084.1, read as the reverse complement.
CGCAATTCGTGGCGGCGCGCTGCGGCGCCGGCGGCGCGGTCTGGGCCGGCGGCGTGGCGGGCGATGGCGGCGCCTGCGCCACGGCCACAGCGGGTGCCAGCATCAGCACACAGGACAAAGCGAGTGTTCGATTGATCCTCATGACGAGAAAACCGTGACGACGCGCCGATGTTCCCTCGCAAAATCGCCGCAACCTCACGATTTGCGGAAGCGAATCAGCGAGAAATGCCCCATCGGCGGCATCGGGCGGCGCTCCGCAAGGCTGACCCCGCCATGCTTCGCCGCCCAATTGGTCAGCCGCTCCCACGGAAACTCCGGACGCCAGCCGAGCCGCCGCGCCAGCGGCGCGAAGGCGAGCTCGAAGACGCGGCGCGGGCCGCTCTCGGCGCCGATGTGATTGACCAGGATCAGCTCGCCGCCGGGCTTCAGCACGCGGATGAAATCGTCGAGCGTCGCCTCGGGATCCGGCACCGCCGTGATGACATATTGCGCGACCACCGCGTCGAAGAACGCATCCGGAAACGCGAGATTCTTGGCGTCCATCACCGCCAGCGCCTCGACATTGGTCAGGCCCTGCGTGCGCACGCGCTTGAGCGCCCGCCGCAGCATCGGCTCGGAAATATCGACGCCGCATAGTTTTGTGGTGCGCTTGTATTCCGACAGCGAGAGCCCGGTGCCCACGCCGACGTCGAGCACGCGGCCGCCGATCCGGTCGGCTTCCGCGATCGTCGATTGACGGCCCTGATCGAACACCTTGCCGAACACCAGATCGTAGATCGGTGCCCAGCGGCCATACGCCTTTTCGACCCCTTCGCGGTCGATGTCCCCAGCCATTCCCCTGCCCCGACGCTTCTTCTGTCTATCCGCGAACTGCTTCCGCAAGCGGCGCCAACGCGTCCTGCGTCGCGGTCCGCATTGCGCGGCTGGCGCTTGCACTCCTGATGAAGCCGCCGCCGAGCACACGCGCCTGCCCGGAGGCCGCGTCGTAGAACACGCAGGCCTGGCCGGGCGACACGCCCTCCTCGCCGGCGACGAGCTCGACCTCATAGCCGCCATCGACGGCGCGCAACCACGCCGGCTGCGGCGCGCGCGTCGAACGCACGCGGACATAGATCTCGATGCCCTCGCCGATCACGCGATCCAGCGCGCCGTCGCCGATCCAGTTCACGTCGCGCAGCGCGATGCGATCCATCCGCAGTGCCTCGCGCGGCCCGACCACGACACGGCGCGTCGCCGCATCGAGCTTGACCACATAGAGCGGGCTGCCGGAGGCAATGCCGAGCCCCTTGCGCTGGCCGACGGTGAAATGAACGATGCCCTGGTGCTGGCCCATCACATGACCGTCGAGATCGACGATATCGCCCGGCGCGATCGCATTCGGCTTCAGCCGTCCGATGATGTCGGTGTAGCGGCCGGTCGGCACGAAGCAGATGTCCTGGCTGTCCTGCTTGTCGGCGACCTCGAGATCGAAGCGGCGCGCCAGCTCGCGAGTCTGCGGCTTGGTCATGTCGCCGAGCGGGAAGCGCAGGAAGTCGAGCTGCTCGCGCGTGGTCGCAAACAGGAAATAGCTCTGGTCGCGATCGGCATCCGCGGCACAGACCAGCGAGCGCGATCCGTCGGCAAGCCGCCGCGAGGCGACATAGTGACCGGTGGCGAGCGCCTGCGCCCCGAGTTCGCGCGCGGTCGCGAGCAGATCGCGAAACTTGACCGAACGGTTGCACTCGATGCACGGCACCGGCGTCTCGCCGAGCGCGTAGCTGTCGGCGAAATTGTCGATCACCGATTGCTTGAAGCGGCTTTCGTAGTCGAGCACGTAATGCGGGATGCCGATCCGCTCGGCGACATTGCGCGCGTCGTGGATGTCGCGGCCGGCGCAGCAGGCGCCCTTGCGATGGGTCGCGGCGCCATGGTCGTAGAGCTGCAGCGTGATCCCGACCACGTCGTAACCCTGCGACTTCAACAGCGCAGCCGTCACTGACGAGTCGACGCCGCCGGACATGGCAACGACGATCCGTGTGTCTTCAGGGCGGCCTTCGAGATCCAGACTGTTGAGCATCTTTAAGCGGGTCATTGGTCACTGTCGCGGCGAGCTTAGACGCTCCGCGACGATATTGGAAAAAGCCTTTTGTCCAGAGAGCCTTAGAACACATCCAAGGCCGGTTCGGTCGGTTCGGACGCGTTGGAGGCCACCTTTAATATAGGCCGTATTCCGGTGAGGCAATCCGCGGAAGCCGTGCCGTGCCGCGCCTGGACGGCAAATCTTGCCGCCGGGCAAAAAGGAGACCTGCCGGGAACCCGTTCCAGCCGGCCAAGGCACCCCATAACCTTCTGAAATAACTCAATATTTATTACCATCGCCGGTTGGCCCACTCCTTGCTGACAAAATGCCGGAAGTCTCATTTGCGAGGGTTGGCAGTGGTCAGCGTCACGTCGGAAGCATTGGCAGGCCGGTCTTTTCAGGGCGCGACGCAGCGGTCGGCGCGGCCCGATCCCGCTTCGCAGGTGGGGAACGACGGCTTTGCCGCGCTGGTCGACAGCAACACTGCGTCCGCAAACGACAGCAGCCGCTACGACTCCCAGCCGGCGCCCTCGCGGCGGTCCGACGATCCGCCCTCGACGACCGACGCACGCCCCCGCGACACCAGCACGGGCCCCGACAGGACGTCGCGGGATTCCGGCAGTTCGCGCGACGACAACAAGGTCGACAGCGACGCGCCGTCCAAGACCAAGTCGAAATCGAAATCGGACGACTCGAAATCGAGCTCCGATGCGAACTCGACCGGTGACAAGCCGGACGCGACGCAGGCCGCTGCGCAGCAGGATCCCGGTGCGGCAACTGTGAATGCCGTGATTGCTCCTGTTGCCGCGACACCGGCGACTGCCCCGACACCGGCGGCCACCGCGCCGTCCGACCAGCCGGCCGCACCGCTCGCGATCGCGGCAGCGGCCATCGCGGCAAGCTCGGCCGTCGCCGGCACCGGCGCGGCGGCCGGCACCGGCGCGCCTGCCGGCGCCGACACCGCAGCGGCGGCGGCCACCACAGCGAACGCCGACAAGGTCGCCAAGGCGGCCGGCGTCAAGACCGACGCGCAGATCATCACCACCAGCGATGCGGCAACGGCATCGGGCGCAGCGACAGCAACCGGCGATGCGACATTCGCCGCCGCGGTTGCCGCCGGAACGCCCGCCACCAAGACGACGGCGCAGGCCAAGACACAGCTCACCACGAAGGACGCGACGGCGACGATGCCGGCCGACCAGGACGGCGCCGCGGCGGGCAGCGCCAACACCGCGCAGGCTGCTCCGACTAACATCGTTCCCGCCGCCGCGCAGCCGGCCGCCGTTGCCGGCAAGGCGAAGGCCGCCGCAGACGGTGCCGCCGATGCCATCAAGGCCGACGCGGGCGGTGACGGCAATGCCGCGCCGACACCGGCGGTCGGCGGCCACGCCGCCGCGCAGACCCAGCTCACGACCCCCGATCCCGGCGCGCAGGCAGCGAACGCACTGCAGCCGCAACCCGCGACCACCCAGACGACGCCGTCTGCGACCGCACAATTGACCGTGACCAACGCTGCGCAAGGCGCCGCCGTGCCGCTCAGCGGGCTTGCGATGCAGATCGCCGCCTCCGCCAAGAGCGGCAAGAGTCGCTTCGAGATCCGGCTCGACCCCGCCGAGCTCGGCCGCATCGATGTCCGCATCGATGTCGATCGCAACGGCCAGGTCACCTCGCATCTCACCGTCGAACGCCCTGAAACGCTGTCGATGCTGCGCCAGGACGCCAACCAGCTGCAGCGCGCGCTCGACAATGCCGGCCTCTCGACCGGCAATGGCGGATTGCAGTTCAGCCTGCGCGACCAGTCGCAGTCGGGCCAGAACAACAATGGCCAGTCCAATCCGAACGCCCATCGTTTGATCGTCACCGAGGAGGACAGCGTTCCCGCCGCAGCGGCGGGCCGCTCCTACGGCCGTGCAACCGGCGCCCTCGGCGGCGTCGATATCAGAGTGTAAGGAGTTCACCATGGCAGTCGATGCAACCATGCCGACGCCCGTCGTCTCAGCACCGGGCACCAGCAACGGAACGAACTCTGGAAGCAGCAGCGGCAGCGGCCTGACGACCTCCTCGCAGGGCATTGCCGACAATTTCCAGACCTTCCTGACGCTGCTGACCACGCAATTGCAGAACCAGAACCCGCTCGACCCGCTCGACACCAACCAGTTCACCCAGCAGCTGGTGCAGTTCGCGGGCGTCGAGCAGCAGCTGAAATCCAATGATCAGCTGAAGTCGCTGATCGAGATCGAGAAGAGCGCGCAGTCGACCCAGGCGCTGGTCTATGTCGGCAACACGGTCGCGGTCGACGGCAGCAAGACGCAGTTCGACAAATCCGCGACCTGGAATCTGGTGTCCCCGCAAGCCACCAGCGCCACCATCACGATCACCAGCGCGACCGGCCAGACCGCCTATTCCGGCAATTTCAGCCTGAAGCAGGGCAACGCCAGCTTCGTCTGGGACGGCAAGGGCAATGACGGCACGCAATGGCCGGCCGGCACCTACACGCTGACCGCCACCGGCAAGGATTCCAAGGGCAACCCGATCGCCATCTCGACCGAGGTGCAGGGCGTTGTCGACTCCGTCGACCTGACCGCCTCCCCGCCGCTGCTCTCGATCGGCGGGCAGACCTATACCACCGACAAGATCAAGCGCGTGGTGCGCGGGGCGACTGGCTCGAGCTGAGCACATTGCCACGATCCGTAGCTGCGCGTTGAGCGGGCGACCGCGCACACCACAATGTATCGTCATCCTGGCGAAAGCCAGGACCCATATGTGGACGGCCCCCGTGGCACAAGAGCTGTTTGGTGAGATCGGATCGCTTGCATCCATATGTCCGGCCTGTTGGGTGCGATCGAATGGATCGCTGGCCAAGATGGTTTGCGCGATGCGAGTTCCAAACAACCACGCGGCCTGTTGGCGGCCGATGGG
>NZ_JADYVV010000083.1:0-41813 GCF_020194035.1 Bradyrhizobium sp. BRP56 | reverse complement strand
CGGACCGAGCTGCCATTGGCCGATAGGCAGGCAATCTCGCATCGGTCGTCCAGAGAGAGCTGCTTGTAAGTCCGCCCCATGGCAACACCTCCTCAAGGAAGTGTTGCACTTCGTTTGTGAACTCAGGGGACCCATTACCTCAAATCCCAATTGATGCGCGACGCTGGGGCCACGATCCCGTTCATCAACAAATGCGGTGGTTATAGGTCCCGGCATTCGCCAGGACGACGAACGGATAGTGCCGTGTGCCCGTCCTCACGGGTTCACGCAAACACAGTCGAGCCCGGCAATGACGACTGGTTGGCCAGGCGCCTGCCGCCTAGCGTTCCGTCAGCTTCAGCTCGATGCGGCGGTTGCGCTTGTAGGCCTCTTCGGTCTGCGCGGTGTCGAGCGGCTGGAATTCGGCAAAGCCGGCGGCGACCAGGCGCTGCGCCGGCACGCCGAGCGAGACCAGGTACTGCACCACCGAGATCGCGCGCGCCGAGGACAGCTCCCAGTTGGACTTGAACAGCGGGCTGTTGATCGGCCGCACGTCGGTGTGGCCGTCGACGCGCAGCACCCAGGCGATCTCGGGCGGAATCTGCTTATCGAGATCGATCAGCGCGCTCGCGACCGTTTCGAGCTCGGTCTTGCCCTCGGGCAACAGCGTCGCCTGGCCGGTGTCGAAGAACACTTCCGACTGGAACACGAAGCGGTCGCCGACGACGCGGATATCGGGACGGTTGCCGAGGATCGCACGCAGCCGGCCGAAGAATTCCGAGCGGTATTTCGACAGTTCCTGCACCCGCTGCGCCAGCGCGACGTTGAGGCGCTGGCCGAGATCGGCGATGCGGTTCTGCGATTCCTTGTCGCGCTTCTCGGAGGCGTCGAGCGCCTCTTCGAGCGCAGCGAGCTGGCGGCGCAGCGCGCTGATCTGCTGGTTCAGCAGCTCGATCTGCGCCAGTGCGCGCGACGATACGGCCTTCTCGGATTCCAGCGCCTTGTTGAGCTCGTTGGCGCGGCCCTGCGCGTCGCTGCCGGAACTCGCGAGCCCCTCATAGAGCCCCTTCATGCGGTCGCGCTCGCCTTCCGCGGAGGCGAGGCCGGCGCGCAGCTGCGCCACCTGGTCGTCGAGCGTCAGCTTGGAGAGCTTCTCCAGCGACAACAGGTCGTTGAGCTGGGCGATCTTGGCGGTGAGCTGTTCCAGTGCCTTGTCCTTGCCGGTGACCTCCTGCGACAGGAAGAACTGCACGACGAGGAACACCGACAGCAGGAACACGATCGACAGCACCAGCGTCGACAATGCGTCGACAAAGCCGGGCCAGTAGTTGAAGCCGGATTCGCTGCGGCGCGAGCGGGCGAGGGCCATGGGTGTCTCCTTGAGCTTGCTCCCCGGCTAGCTTTTCTCGGGCTGGCGGGCGAGGCGTTCGAGCAGCCGCTTGATCTCGCGGTTCTGCTCGCCCTGGCCGTCGGCCCATTCGCGGATCATCTGCTGCTCGGTGCGCATATGCGCAACCAGCCCCTGGATCGCCTCGGCAAGATTGGCCATCGCGGCCGTGGTGCTGCGGCCGCCGCCGCCTTCCTCGAGCGCGGTGCGGAGCCGATCGATCGCACCCTGCATGTTACCGGAAACGCCGGCTTCATCGCCGGAAATGCCGCGCACGGTGCCGGCGAGCCAGTCCTCGAGGTCGGTGTAGAAGCGGTTCTGGGCCTGGCTCGACTGCAGGTCGAGGAAACCGAGGATCAGCGAGCCGGCGAGGCCGAACAGCGAGGACGAGAACGAGATGCCCATGCCGCCGAGCGGCGCGGCGAGGCCCTCCTTCAGCGTATCGAACAGCGCGCCGGAGTCGCCGCCGACCTTGAGCCCGTCGATCACCTTGCCGACCGAGCCCACCGTCTCGATCAGGCCCCAGAAAGTACCGAGCAGGCCGAGGAACACCAACAGGCCGGTCATGTAGCGCGAGATGTCGCGGGCTTCATCGAGGCGGGTTGCGATCGAATCGAGCAGATGTCGCATGGTCTGCTGCGAGATCGACATCCGCCCCGAGCGTTCGCCGCCGAGGATCGCGGCCATCGGGGCAAGCAGCGTCGGGCGGCGCTCGACCGCAAGGCCGGGATCGGCGATGCGGAAATTGTTGACCCAGGCGACCTCGGGATAGAGCCGGATCACCTGGCGGAACGCCAGGATGATTCCGATCAGCAGCACCGCCCCGATCAGGGCGTTCAGCCCCGGATTGGCAAAGAAGGCGGTGACGATCTGCTTGTACAGCACGACCCCGACCAGGCCGCAGAGCACCAGGAACACCAGCATCCGCACCAGGAAGATACGAGGCGAGGACAGCTTGCTCAATTCGATCTCCATGTCGGAGCGGGAAGGAGGCATTGCCGGGTCATCCGTTCGCGAAGGCCGCATCTGCGAGCAATATGGCACAGCGGCGGAGTGAGGAAAGCCGATTCCAGGGGCAGCAAACAGGACCTTGAGTTGGAATCTCGTGGGCCGTTGCCGCTTTGCACGGCTTTCCGACCGCTCTGCGCATCACCATCCGCTGAACTGCACACCCCACCCGCAGATCGCGAAATGAGGTCGGCTTGCACGCGTCGTTCGGTGAGGCGAACGCGACGATGGTGATTCGGTCCGATGGTCTCGGTGTTGCGAGGTGCGGCATTCCGCGCAGGCAAAATGGCGGGGTTCCCGCTCACGCAGACCTTAATGCATTCCCACAGCCTGCGATGGAACCCGCTCACAATGCGGTGACAAGACAAAAGATGCCGCGAAATCAGAGTGATAGCGTTCTGTGACATTGAGCCGCCCAAAAACGCATTGCGTCGCAGCAAGCAGATTTTATTTTCATCGCAGCAACGCGAGCGGTGTCGCCGTGACACCGCCGTTCGTTTGTTCAAACCTTTCAGGGGCGATTATCTCAATGTCTGGACTTCGCGCGCAATCGGCATGCATTGCTCTGATGCTGGCCGTGACGGCGCCACTGCTTGCAGGCTGCGACGAGCCGAACACCGCAACCGCCGCCGTGCAAGCACCCGAGCCGGACGTCAGTGTCGTCACCGTGAAGCCGCAGGCGCGCGCGATGCTGCGCGAGCTGCCGGGCCGCATCGCGCCGACCCGTGTTTCCGAGGTGCGTCCGCGCGTCTCGGGCATCATCGTCAACCGTATGTTCCATCAGGGCACCGAGGTGAAGGCCGGCGATCCCTTGTACCAGATCGATCCGCGCCCGTTCGAAGTCGAATTGCAGTCGACCGAGGCGGCGCTGGCGCGCGCCAAGGCCGTGCTCGAGCAGTCCGCGCTGCAGGCTCGCCGCATCGCCACCTTGACCAGCCAGCGCGCGGCGCCGGAAGCCGAGAACGAAAAGGCGATCGCGACGCTGAAGCAGGCCGAGGCCGACGTGCAGGGCCGCGAGGCCGACGTGGCGCGTGCCAAGCTCAATCTGGATTATGCGACGATCCGCGCGCCGATCGACGGCACCATCGGCGCGGCGCTGGTCAGCGAGGGCGCGCTCGTCGTGCAGAACGACGCCGCGAGCCTTGCGACCATCCAGCAGCTCGATCCGATCTACGCCGACTTCCAGCAGTCGGTGACCGAGATGAACCAGCTCCGCCGTGCCTTCGAGAGCGGCGATCTCGACCGCATCGCGCCCGACGCGATGAAGGTGCGCCTCGTGCTCGACGATGGCTCGATCTACCCGCTGCCGGGCAAGCTGCTGTTCTCCGACGCCAAGGTCGACGCCTATACCGGGCAGGTGACGTTGCGCGGCGAGTTCCCGAACCCGCATCGCATCCTGCTGCCGGGCATGTATGTGCGCGTGCTGATCGAGCAGGGCATCGACAGCGATGCGATTGCCGTGCCGCAGCAGGCGATCCAGCGCAATGGCGGCGGCGGCAGCGAGGTGTTCGTCGTCAAGGCCGACAATCACGTCGCGGTGCAGCCGGTGCGCACCGGCTCGCTGCAGGGTGGTTCCTGGTTCGTGACCGATGGCCTGAAGGCCGGCGACAAGGTCGTCGTCGAGGGGTTCCAGAAATTCGCCGCCGGCGACAAGGTCCGGCCGCAAGCCTGGCGCGAGGTCGACGCAGCTGCAGCACCGACGGATTCGCACCAGACCGCGCACGCAGTGCGGTGATCCGACATGCCTAGCTTCTTCATCGACAGGCCGATCTTCGCCTGGGTCGTCGCGCTGTTCATCTGTCTGATCGGCGCGATCTCGATTCCGCTGCTCGCGGTCGCGCAATATCCGATCATCGCGCCGCCCTCGATCTCGATCTCGACCAGCTATCCCGGCGCGTCGCCGGAGAACCTCTACAACAGCGTGACGCGGCTGATCGAGGAGGAGCTCAACGGCGCCGCCAACATCCTGAACTTCGAATCGACCTCCGACTCGCTTGGCCAGGTCGAGATCATCGCCAACTTCAAGCCGGGCACCGACACCAGCCAGGCTTCGGTCGAGGTGCAGAACCGCCTCAAGCGCGTCGAGGCGCGGCTGCCGCGCGCCGTGATCCAGCAGGGCATCCTGGTCGAGGAAGCCTCGTCCGCCGTGCTGCAGATCATCACGCTGAACTCGACCGACGGCTCGCTGGATGAAGTGGGCCTCGGCGACTTCATGATCCGCAACGTGCTGGGCGAGGTGCGCCGCATCCCCGGCGTCGGCCGCGCCACGCTGTATTCGACCGAGCGGTCCTTGCGGATCTGGATCGATCCGGCCAAGCTGGTCGGCTACGGCCTGTCCGCCGACGACGTCAACAAGGCGATCACGGCGCAGAACGCCCAGGTCGCCTCCGGCAGCATCGGCGCCGAGCCGAGCACCGATACCCAGAAGATTTCCGCGCAGGTGCTGGTGAAGGGCCAGCTGTCCTCTCCCGACGAGTTCGGCGCCATCATCCTGCGCGCCAACGCCGACGGCTCGACGGTCCGCCTGCGCGACGTCGCGCGGATCGAGATCGGCGGCCTCAGCTACCAGTTCAACACCCGCCTCGACGGCAAGCCGACCGCCGGCCTCTCGGTGCTGCTGTCGCCGAAGGGCAATGCGCTGGCGACCGCGAGCGCGGTCGAAGCCAAGATGAAGGAGCTGTCGCGCTTCTTCCCGGCCAATATCTCCTACGAAATCCCCTACAACATCACGCCGGTGGTCGAGGCTTCGATCAAGAAGGTGTTGACGACGCTGGTCGAGGCCGTCGTACTGGTGTTCGTCGTGATGTTCCTGTTTCTGCAGAACATCCGCTACACCATCATTCCGACGATCGTGGTTCCGGTGGCGCTGCTTGGCGCCTGCGCCACGCTGATGATCGCGGGCTTCTCGATCAACATGCTGACCATGTTCGGCATGGTGCTGGCGGTCGGCATCCTCGTCGACGACGCCATCGTCGTGGTCGAGAACGTCGAACGCATCATGGCGGAGGAGGGCCTGCCGCCGAAGGAAGCCACCAAGAAGGCGATGTCGCAGATCACCGGCGCCATCATCGGCATCACGCTGGTGCTGATGGCGGTGTTCGTGCCGATGGCGTTCTTCCCCGGCTCGGTCGGCATCATCTACCGGCAGTTCTCGGTCACCATGGTGGCGGCGATCGCGTTCTCGGCGCTGCTCGCGCTGTCGCTGACGCCGGCGCTGTGCGCGACCTTGCTCAAGCCGGTCAAGAAGGGCCACGGCCATGCCAGCAAGGGCGTGTTCGGCTGGTTCAACCGCGTGCTCGACACCAGCCGCGCCGGCTATGTCAGCACGGTGCAGGCCGGGCTGAAGCGCACCGGCCGCCTGATGCTGATCTACCTCGTGCTGTTCCTCGGCGTCGCCTACGGCTTCGTCCGGCTGCCCGGCGGCTTCCTGCCGGTCGACGACCAGGGCTTCATCACGACCGACGTGCAGACGCCGTCGGAGTCGTCCTATGCCCGGACCGAAGCCGCGGTCGAGCAGGTTGAGAAGTACCTGAAGGATCGCGCCGGTATCGAGAACGTCACGTTCCTCACCGGCTTCAGCTTCCTCGGCCAGGGCATGAACACCGCGCAGGCCTTCATCACGCTAAAGGACTGGTCGGAGCGCGGCCCGAAGGATTCGGCCGCCGCCATCGTCGCCGATATCAACCGCGACCTGTCGTCGATCCGCGACGCCAGGATCTCGGCGTTGCAGCCGCCGCCGATCGACAACCTCGGCAACTCCTCGGGCTTCTCGTTCCGCCTGCAGGATCGCGGCCAGAAGGGTTACTCGGCGCTGATCGCCGCGTCCGATCGCCTGATCGCGGAGGCCAATGCCAGCCCGATCCTGCAGAAGGTCTATGTCGAAGGCCTGCCGCCGGCGCCGCAGGTCAATCTGATGATCGACCGCGAGAAGGCGGGCGCGTTCGGCGTCACCTTCGAGGACATCAACAACACGATCTCGACCAATCTCGGCTCGAACTACATCAATGACTTCCCGAACCGCGGGCGCATGCAGCGCGTCATCGTGCAGGCCGACAAGACCAGCCGCATGAACGCGGACGACATCCTCAACTACAACGTCAAGAACAGCCGCGGCCAGCTGGTGCCGTTCTCGGCCTTCGCCACCATCGAGTGGTCGAAGGGACCGACGCAGATCGCGGGCTTCAACTACTATCCGGCGGTGCGCATCTCCGGCGAGGCGCGGCCGGGCTTCACCTCGGGCGATGCGATCGCCGAGATGGAGCGGCTTGCCGACAAGCTGCCGCGCGGCTTCGGCTACGAATGGACCGGCCAGTCGCTGCAGGAGAAGCTGTCGGGCTCGCAGGCGCCGTTTCTGCTCGCGCTCTCGGTGCTGGTGGTGTTCCTGCTGCTTGCCGCGCTCTATGAGAGCTGGACCATTCCGCTCGCGGTGCTGCTCACCATTCCGCTCGGCATTCTCGGTGCGGTGGTGGCGGCGACGATGCGCGGGCTGTCCAACGACGTCTATTTCACCGTCGGCCTGATCACCATCATCGGTCTTGCCGCCAAGGACGCGATCCTGATCATCGAGTTTGCCAAGGATCTGCGCGCGCAGGGCAAGCCGCTGGTCGAGGCGACAATCGAGGCGTGCAGCCTCAGATTCCGCCCGATCCTGATGACCGGTCTTGCCTTCGTCTGCGGCGTGCTGCCGATGGCGATCGCGACCGGCGCCGGCGGCGCCAGCCAGCAGGCGCTCGGCACGTCAGTGATGGGCGGCATGATCGCGGTGGTGATCCTCGCGCTGCTCCTGGTCCCGGTGTTCTTCGTCAGCGTGCAGCGCGTGCTGGCCGGTGACCGCGAGAAGGCGCCGGGGCAGGGTGAGGTGTATGGCCCGCCCGCGCCGGCAAGGATCGGTCACTGATATCAGGGATCGGTGCTGCTCAGATCAGCGGCTTGCTTTCGCGAGCCGACCAATCCAGATTGCAGCTCTGGATTGAACGGGAAGCGTTTGGGCAACCCCCGGGATTGAGGGCATGCGATGCGGCCGAGCGATATTGCGATCTCGAATTATCGCTCGATCCGGCGGCTCTTCATGCCGATCCAGCCGCTGTCCGTGTTCGTCGGCGAGAACGGGGTCGGCAAATCCAATCTCTACAAGTCGCTGTCGCTGCTGCGCGACGCGGCAACCGGCCGGATCACGCGCACGATCGCTGACGAGGGCGGGCTGAAGTCGGTCTGCTGGTCGGGCCTGCGCAAGCGCGGCGAGGATGCAAGGCTGCGGTTGGAGGTCAGGTTCGATCACGTCAAATACGCCATCGAGCTCGGGCATCCCGGCCCGCTCGAGGCGGCATTTCCCGGCGAGCCGATGATCAAGTCCGAACGCATCGAGGCGATCCACGGCAAGCGCAAAGTCCTGATGATGGAGCGGACCAATTCACACGTCAGCGTCCGCGGCGAGAGCGGCGCCTGGAGCGAGCACAAGGATGCGGTGCTGCCGTCGGAGACCGCGCTCGCGGATTTCCTAGACGGCAAGGCGTGTCCCGAAATCGACCTGATCCGAAACTCGCTGCAGAGCTGGCGCTTCTATCACGATTTTCGCACCGATCCGGGCTCGCCGATTCGAAAGCCCTGTCTCGCCATCACGACGCCCTCGCTGAGCGCCGATGGGAGCGACCTGGCCGCCGCCTTGGCAACGCTCAGCGCGATCAGGCAGGATGCGGTCGACTTGCAGGATGCGATCGAGGATGCGTTCCCGGGCGCCGAGCTCCAGGCATGGGCGGACAACGGACGGTGCGAATTCGAGCTGCTGCAGGCGGACATGCCGCGGCCGTTCAAGGCGCACGAACTATCCGACGGCACGCTGAAATATATCTGCCTGCTCGCCGTGTTCATGGGCTATCGGCTGCCGCCGTTCATCGCGCTGAACGAACCCGAGACCAGCCTGCATCCGTCGCTACTGGCGCCATTGGCGCGGCTGATCGCCAAGGCGTCGCGCCGCGCCGACATCTGGATCGTCACCCATTCGGAGCCTCTGATGGAGGCGCTGCGGAGCGAAAGTTCGGTCCCGCTGCGCCGGGTGATCAAGGCGAAGGGCGCCACCACCATCGAGGGCCTGACCGCCGGCGGTGAATTTCGCGACCGCGAGGATGACGATGACGATGATGACGGCGACGACGACTAGATCGCGCCGTCGCGTTACTGCCCGAGCGGCTTCAGGATCTTGATCAGCTCGCCGTGCACGAACTCGTTGCCGCAGACGATGTGGCCGGTCTGCAGCGGGTCGTCATTGCCCTGGATGCCGGAGACGGTGCCGCCGGCTTCGCGCACCATCAACAGGCCGGCCGCGACGTCCCAGGCCTGCAGATTGCGCTCCCAATAGCCGTCGAGCCGGCCGGCGGCGACGAAGGCGAGGTCGAGCGAGGCGGCGCCGAAGCGGCGGAAGCCCGCGACCTTGGTCTGCAGCGCAGCCATCTCCTGCAGCGCCAGCTGGTGACTACCGCGGCCGATATGCGGCAGGCCGCAGGCCACAACGCATTCGTTGAGCTGGCGGCGGCCGGCGACGCGCAGCCGCTGGTCGTTGAGGAAGGCGCCCTTGCCGCGCTCGGCGATGTAGAGCTCGTCATTGGCGGGATTGTAGATCACGCCGGCGATCACGGTGTCCTCGCGCTTGAGCCCGATCGAGATCGCGAATTGCGGGATGCCGTGCAGGAAGTTGGTGGTGCCGTCCAGGGGATCGACGATCCACGTGTGGCTCTTGTCGCTGCCTTCGCGCTTGCCGCCTTCCTCGCCGAGGAAGCCGTAGCCGGGGCGGGCCTTCTCGAGGTCGGTGTAGAGCATCTCCTCGGCACGCTTGTCGGCGAGCGAGACGAAGTTCGCCGGCCCCTTCAGCGACACCTGGAGATGTTCGATCTCGCCGAGGTCGCGCTTAAGGCTGCGGCCGGCGCGGCGCGCGGCCTTGACCATGACATTGATGAGAGCGGAATAGAGCATGATGAGAACTTGTGACCCGAGAAATGTGAAAGTCGATCAGGCGGCGCACGCAAATCCGTCATCCTGAGGTGCGAGCGGAGCGAGCCTCGAAGGGTGCACGGCCCCGGACCGGGCCGTTCATCCCTCGAGACGCGCTTTCGCGCTCCTCAGGATGACGGATCAGGAGGGAGCGACCTAGCCGCCCGAGTTTCCGGACTGGGTGCCCTCTGGAAGTGGCGCCGTCAAGGCGTCATTTGACGTTGTTTCCGATCCATTTTCGCGCGGCTGCCTCGGCCTTGGCGCGGTCTTCCGGGCTCATATCGGCGAGGATGTCGTCGAGATCGGGGTCGCCCTTGCCGGCGGTCTTGGCGACCGTGTGCCATTTCAGCGCCTCGACCTTGTCCACCGGGGCGCCGGCGCCGGTCGCCAGCACATGGGCGAGGCGGTTTTGCGCGATCGCGCTGTTCTGCCGGGCCGCCTTGCGCAGCAGCGCCACCGCCGCCGGCACGTTCCGCGGGGTGCCGGAGCCGTTGTAGAGCGCGATGGCATATTCGACCTCGGCATCGACATTGTCGGCCACCGAGGCAGCCTGCAGCAGCCGCGCCGCCTTCTCGAGGTCCTTCGGCACGCCGGTCCCTTCCTTGTAGAAGGTCGCGAGCGCGTATTGCGCCTCGGGGCTGCCGGCGTCGGCGGCCATGCGCAAGAGCTCGGCGGAGCGGCGAAGGTCCTGCGGCAGGGTCTGGCCGTCGAGATAGAGCAGCGCAAGATTATAGGCCGCCTTGGGCTCGCCGAGCTTGGCCGACGACGCCAGCAGCTTGACCGCGGCATCCTTGTCGACCGTGCCGCCGCGGCCCGCGATCTTCATCATGGCGAGCGCGAACATCGCCTCGCGGTCGCCGGCATCGGAGGCGCGCTTGTACCACTCGTCGGCCTTGACGTAGTCGCGCTTGACGCCGAGCCCATTGGCATAGAGCTCGCCCAGCATCGTCATGGCCTTGGCATCGTTGTTGTTCTGCGCGCGCGCGGTCGCGAGATCGAACGCGGTCTTGTACATGCCGCGCTGATAGGCGCCGTAGACGAGGTCGACATTGGGGTCGTCGACGGCCTGGGTCGGGGTCGGCGAGGGCGTCGGAGATGCGGCAGGCTTCGGCGTCGCGGAGGCGGCGGGCTTCGGCGTCGGCTTCTTCGCGACCGGCGAATGCACCTTCGGCTTCGGAGCCTCCTTCTTCGCGGGCGGCGTCTGTGCCGGCGGCGTGATCGAGAGCTGCGCCATCGCGCCGCTCGCCAGCATCGTGCAGCCGAGCGCAACACCTATCGGACGCAGGCATTTCATTCCGGCGTCATCCCTCGGCCTTTCCGTCGGCCTTGGCCTTGCCGAATGTGCCGGCATGCGCCCGCGCAATCGCATCGCCGATCTCGGCGAGCGCCGCCTTGGCGCCGCGCGGATCGGACCAGATGGAGTCTCCGACCAGCACGAAATCCGCACCGGCCGCCGCAAACGCCTCGGCTTCCTCGCGCGAGGTTGCAAAGCCGATGCAGGGCGGCTCGAACAATTCGTCCCACCATTCCAGCCGCTCGGCGATGGCTTCGCGCGAGGGCCGCTGTCCGTTGGCGTCGGGCTCGCCGAACAGCACATAGTCGGCACCGGCTTCGCCCGCGGCCATGGAATCGTGGCGGGTCGCGAGCCCGCCAACGCCGACAATGCGGTCAGGTTTCAGCGACGGCGCCGCCTCTTCCATCGCGGCGACGCCGGTCAGATGCGCGCCGTCGGCGCCGGCGCGGGCCACGATATCGGGATGACCGTCGATCAGCAGCGCCGCGCCGGCGTTCTGGATCGCGGGCGCCAGCGCCTTGATGGTGGAGATCATGCTGCGCGGATCGCTCTCGCGCAGCCGCACCAGCACGGCCGCGACATCGGCCGCGGCAAGCAGCTCGGTGAGCTCGGCCGCAAGCCGCGCAGGCTCATCGACCGCCGGCGTTGCCAGATAGAGGCGCGGCGTCGGCCGCGGCGGAACGGGCTTGGTCGCCAACTATGCCGCCTGTTTCTCGAGGCCGGCGTCCCAATTGCCGGTGCTCGCGAGCCCGTTCATCCGGGCGCGATGCGAGAAGGCGCGCTGGCCCGCGGGGACGTTGTCGGGCTTGCCGGACCACGCCTTCTGCGGCGCCGCCTGCAGCGCACGGCCATAGGAGAAGGTCAGCCGCCAGGGCAAATTGCCGATCTTGTTCATGGCGTCGAGATGCGCGGTCGCTTCCTCGTCGCTCTGGCCGCCGGAGAGGAAGGCGATGCCGGGCACCGCGGCCGGTACGCAGCTCTTGAGCAGGCGGATGGTCTTCTCGGCGACTTCCTGCACCGGCGCCTGCTTCGGGCACTTCTTGCCCGAGATCGCCATGTTCGGCTTCAGGATCATGCCTTCGAGCGCGACGCGCTGCACCCGCAATTCCTGGAAGGTGCGGTTCAGCACGCGCTGCGTCACCTCGTAGCAGCGGTCGATGTCGTGATCGCCGTCCATCAGCACCTCCGGCTCGACGATCGGGACGATCTGCGCGGCCTGGCACAGCGCGGCGTAGCGCGCCAGCGCATGGGCGTTGGCACGGATCGCGGTCTGGGTCGGGATTCGCGGTCCGATATCGATCACCGCCCGCCACTTCGCAAAGCGCGCACCGCGCTCGTAATATTTCTTCAGCCGCTCGGCGAGCTTGTCGAGGCCGACGGTGACGAGTTCGCCTGGGCAGTTCGGCAGCGCCTGCGTGCCCTCGTCGACCTTGATGCCGGGGATCGCGCCGGCCTGCTCGATGAGCTTGACCAGCGGCGTGCCGTCCTTGGCATTCTGCCAGATCGTCTCGTCGTAAAGGATGACGCCGGAGATGTACTTGCTCATCGCCTCCTGCGAGCGGAACAGCATCTCGCGATAGTCACGGCGATTGTCCTCGGTCGAATCGACCTTGATGGCGTCGAACCGCTTCTTGATGGTGCCGGAGGATTCGTCGGCGGCGAGAATGCCCTTGCCCGGGGTGACCATGGCAAGCGCGATTTTGTTGAGGTCGGAGAGGTTCATCGGGGCGTCCTCCAGAGCCATTGCCTTTGCAAACCAAAATAGGCGGTTCTCGGGCAAATGCCTAGAAAACGTTCGTCGCGGCTGAGATCGCGCTTAGATTTGGCTTGTTCTGTTCACCTCGCCCCGCTTGCGGGGAGAGGCACAGGCCGCCTTCGGCGGCCGTCGGCAAAGAACGCCGAAGTCGAGCTTCGGCTATGTTGCATCGCTGGATGCAATCCGGGTGAGAGGGTACAGGTCTAACCGCGTTCGCCGCTCGTGGAAGCAGCCCCTCACCCCAACCCTCTCCCCGCGAAGGGCGGGGAGAGGGAGAGATACGTCAGGCGACCTTGGGGTCGAGCTGGCCCGCGGCGTAGCGCTTGGCCATTTCCGCCGTGGTCAGCACCTTCTTGATCTTGCTGGCCTGGCCCGCGGTGTTGAACTCCTGCAGGCGCTGCTTGCACAGCTTGGTCATCGCCTCCATCGCGGGCTTCAGGTACTTGCGCGGATCGAACTCTTCCGGATTGTCCTTCAGCACCTTGCGGATCTGGCCGGTCATCGCCATCCGGTTGTCGGTGTCGATGTTGATCTTGCGCACGCCGTTCTTGATGCCGCGCTGGATCTCGGCGACCGGCACACCCCAGGTCGGCTTCATCTTGCCGCCATTGGCGTTGATGATCTCCTGCAGCTCCTGCGGCACCGACGAGGAGCCGTGCATGACGAGATGCGTGTTCGGCAGCTTGCGATGGATTTCCTCGATCACGTTCATGGCGAGGATGTTGCCGTCGGGCTTGCGGGTGAACTTGTAGGCGCCGTGCGAGGTGCCCATCGCGATCGCCAGCGCGTCGACCTTGGTCTCCTTGACGAACTTCACGGCCTCGTCCGGGTTGGTCAGCAGCTGGTCGTGCGACAGCTTGCCCTCCGCGCCATGGCCGTCTTCCTTGTCGCCCATGCCGGTCTCGAGCGAGCCGAGCACGCCGAGCTCGCCTTCCACCGAGATGCCGCCGAGATGGGCCATGCCGGTCACGGTCTTGGTGACGCCGACATTGTAGTCCCAGTCGCCGGGGGTCTTGCCGTCGGCCTTCAGCGAGCCGTCCATCATGACCGAGGTGAAGCCGGCCTGGATCGCGGTCATGCAGGTCGCGGGCTCGTTGCCGTGGTCGAGATGCACGCAGACCGGGATCTGCGGGTAGATCTCGGTGACGGCGTCCATCATGTGCTTGAGCATGACGTCGTTGGCGTAGGACCGCGCGCCGCGCGAAGCCTGGATGATGACGGGCGCGTCGACCTCGGAGGCTGCCGCCATGATCGACAGCGCCTGTTCCATGTTGTTGATGTTGAAGGCAGGTACGCCGTAATCATGCTCGGCCGCGTGGTCGAGCAGTTGCCGCAACGTTATGCGAGCCATTCCATTTCTCCCTGTAGTGCAAGTTCGCGGATGTGAAGCGCGATGAGCTCATTTTCATCGCGCTTTTGCTCTTTGTTTGAGCATGATCTTTTCGGAAAACCGCTTCACACTTTTCCGGATCATGCTCTGGATCAACGGTTTTTCAGAACTTCGACGCCCGGCAGCGGCTTGCCTTCCATCCATTCAAGAAACGCGCCGCCCGCGGTCGAGACGTAGGAAAAATCGCCGCCCACGCCCGCCTGGTTCAGCGCCGCGACGGTGTCGCCGCCGCCGGCGACCGAGATCAGCTTCCTGGCCTTGGTGCGTTCGGCGGCATGTTTGGCCGATACCACGGTGCCGCGGTCGAACGGCGTCAGCTCGAAGGCGCCGAGCGGGCCGTTCCAGACCAGCGTCGCCGCGTCGTCGATCGCGGCATGGATGCGCGCGATCGATTGCGGACCGACGTCGAGGATCATGCCGTCGGCCGGGATCGCATCGAGGCCATAGGCATGGGACGGCGCGTTGGCGGCGAACTGGTTGGCGACGACAGCGTCGACGGGGAGGATGATGGCGCAGTTGGCGGCGTTGGCCTTCTCCATGATCCGCAGCGCGGTCGGGGCAAGATCCTTTTCGGCGAGCGACTTGCCGACGGCGACGCCCTGCGCGTGCAGGAAGGTGTTGGCCATGCCGCCGCCGATCACCAGCGCGTCGACCTTGCTCACGAGATTTTCCAAGAGGTCGATCTTGGTCGAGACCTTGGCGCCGCCGATGATCGCGACCACCGGCTTGGTCGGCGCTTCCAGCGCCTTGCCGAGCGCATCGAGCTCGGCCTGCATGGTGCGGCCGGCATAGGCCGGAAGCTTGTGGCCGAGGCCTTCGGTCGAGGCGTGGGCGCGATGCGCGGCGGAGAAGGCGTCGTTGACCCAGATGTCGCCGAGCTTGGCGAGCTCAGCGACGAAGCCGGCGTCGTTCTTCTCCTCCTCTTTATGGAAACGCGTGTTTTCCAGGCAGAGGATGTCGCCGTCCTTGAGGGCCGCGACAGCGGCGGCCGCGGGCTCGCCGATGCAGTCCTCGGCGAAGGCCACCGGGCGCTTGATCACTTTCGACAGCGCTTCAGCGACCGGCTTCAGCGATTCCTTGGGATCGCGTCCCTTGGGGCGGCCGAAATGGGCGAGCAGGATCACCTTGCCGCCCTTGTCGGAAATTTCGGTGATGGTGGGGGCCACACGCTCGAGCCGGGTGGCGTCGGTGACGCGGCCATTTTCCATGGGGACGTTGAGGTCGACGCGCAGCAGCACGCGCTTGCCCTTCACGTTGACGTCGTCGAGGGTGCGGAACGATTTTGTCATGGGGGGTGTCGAACTCCTGGGGTCATTCCGGGGCGGTGCGGAGCATCGAACCTCAGATGTGCAATTGCGCATCGGGGAATCTCGAGATTCCGGGTCTGGTCCTGCGGACCATCCCGGAATGACGGAGCGGCAAACGCGCAGATGCCCGGCGGTGAGCCGGGCATCGCGAACAGTCGAACTTAAACCAGCTTGCCGATCGCGACGGCGGTGTCCGCCATACGGTTCGAGAAGCCCCACTCATTGTCGTACCAGGACATCACGCGCACGAAGTTGCCGTTCTGCACCTTGGTCTGGTCCATGTGGAAGGTCGACGAGTGCGGATCGTGGTTGAAGTCGATCGAGACGTTCGGCGCGTTGGTGTAGCCGAGGATGCCCTTGAGCTGCTGCTCGGACGCACGCTTCATCGCCTCGTTGATCTCCTTGACGTCGGTTGCGCGCTTGGCGACGATCTTGAGGTCGATCACGGAAACGTTCGGGGTCGGAACGCGGACCGAGACGCCGTCGAGCTTGCCCTTCAGCTCGGGCAGCACGAGGCCGATCGCCTTCGCGGCACCGGTCGAGGTCGGGATCATCGACATCGCCGCGGCGCGGCCGCGATAGAGATCCTTGTGCAGGGTGTCGAGCGTCGGCTGGTCGCCGGTATAGGCATGGATCGTGGTCATGAAGCCGGTCTCGATGCCGACGGTGTCGTTCAGGACCTTGGCGACCGGCGCGAGGCAGTTGGTGGTGCAGGAGCCGTTCGAGATCACCAGGTGATCCTTGGTCAGCGTGTCGTGGTTGACGCCGTAGACGATGGTGGCGTCAGCACCGTCGGCGGGCGCCGACACCAGCACGCGCTTGGCGCCGGCGGTGAGGTGCGCGGAGGCCTTGTCCTTCGCGGTGAAGATGCCGGTGCATTCCAGCGCGACGTCGACGCCGAGCGCCTTCCACGGCAGCTTGGAGGGATCGCGCTCGGCGGAAACCTTGATCTTGTTGTCGCCGAGGCTGATCGTGTCGCCGTCGACGGTGACGGTGCCGGGGAAGCGGCCGTGCACGGAATCGAAGCGCAGCAGGTGTGCGTTGGTCTCGACCGGGCCGAGGTCGTTGATGCCGACCACCTCGATGTCCTTGCGGCCGGACTCGGCGATGGCGCGCAGAATGTTGCGGCCGATACGCCCAAACCCGTTGATCGCGACGCGGATTGCCATGCTCGTCTCCTCTAATGCTGTTGTCAGCCCCGCGGGAGCGCTCCCACGAGGTTTTTACGGCGGAACGCCCGGTTCGGCCGGGCGCGTACGGAAAAGATGAAGCTTAGGTAATCCTTTTTTGCGACAAGCTCAACCTTGGCCGACGGGTGTCAGGCCAGCGTCAGACGCGCTTCGTGGCAGCGTTAACGACGGCTTCAGCAGTAATGCCGAAATGCCGGAAAAGGTCCTTCGCCGGGGCGCTGGCGCCGAATCCGTGCATGCCGATGAATTCGCCGTCATGGCCGATCACGGCATCCCAGCCCCAGCGCACCGCGGCCTCGATCGCGATCTTGACCGGAGCGTTGCCGATAATGGCATTTTGCCGCTCGGCGGGCTGTGCCAGCAGCAATTCCAGCGACGGGACCGAGACCACCCGCGTCGCGATGCCGCGTCCGGCGAGCTGCTTCTGCGCCTCGACCGCGATCTGGACCTCGGAACCCGACGCGAACAATGACACTTTTGCGTCACCCTGCGCCGCGACCAGCTCATAGGCGCCGTGGCTGCAAGGGTTGTCGTTCGGCGCAGTGGTGCGGAGCTGCGGCAGGTTCTGGCGGGTCAGCGCCAGCACCGTCGGTCCGTCGACGCGGTTGAGCGCCAGTTCCCAGCACTCGGCGGTCTCGACCGCGTCACAGGGACGGAACACGCGCATGTTGGGCATCGCGCGGAGCGCGGAGAGATGCTCGACCGGCTGGTGCGTCGGGCCATCCTCGCCGAGGCCGATCGAGTCATGGGTCATGACATAGACGACGCCGGTGCCCATCAGCGCCGACAGCCGCATCGCGCCGCGCGCGTAGTCGGTGAACACCAGGAAGGTGGCGCCGTTCGGCGCGAAGCCGCCATGCAGGAAGATGCCGTTGAGGCACGCCGCCATGCCGTGCTCGCGGACGCCGTAATGGATGAAGCGGCCCTTCGGCGTCTTGGCACCGAACGCCGTCGCCGACTTCGCCTTGTTGTTGTTGGAGCCGGTGAGGTCGGCGGAGCCGGCGACGAATTCCATCGGCATCGCAGCCGCAATCACCTCGATCGCGGCTTCCGACGATTTGCGGGTCGCGACGTTGAGCGGATTTTCCAGGAGCCCCTTCTTGAAGGCGCGCAGCCCCTTGGCGAGCGACTGCGGCCGCTCGTGGCGAATGCGGCGTTCGAACTCGGCGCGCTTGCGGCTGCCGAGCTGCGCGAACTGTTCGTCCCACGCCTTGTGCTCGGCGACGCCGCGGGCGCCTGCCTCGCGCCAGGCCTTCAGCACATCGTCGGGCACCGAGAACGGCTCGAGCGAGATGCCGAGCTTCTCCTTGGCCGCCTTGAGCTCGTCGGCGCCGAGCGCTTCGCCATGCGCCTTGGCGGTGCCGGCCTTGTGCGGCGCGCCGTATCCGATCGTGGTCTTGCAGGCGATCATCGAGGGCTTGTTGGATTTCTGCGCACGGGTGATTGCAGCGGCGATGGCCTGCGGATCGTGGCCGTCGATCAATTCGGCGGCCCAGCCTGCGGACTTGAAGCGCTTCACCTGATCGACGGAATCGGAGATCGAGGTCGGGCCGTCGATCGAGATGCCGTTGTCGTCGTACAGCACGATCATCTTGTTGAGCCGCCAGACACCGGCGAGCGCGATCGCTTCCTGCGAGATGCCCTCCATCAGGTCGCCGTCGGAGGCGAGCACATAGGTGTGGTGGTTGACGATCTTCTTGCCGAACTCGGCGGCCAGCATCTTCTCGGCGAGCGCCATGCCGACCGCGGTCGCGATGCCCTGGCCGAGCGGACCGGTGGTGGTCTCGATGCCCCTGGTGTGGAAGTTCTCGGGGTGGCCCGGCGTCAGTGATCCGAGCTGGCGGAAATGCTTGAGCTGGTCGAGCGTCATGTCCTTGTTGCCGGTGAGGTACAGCAACGAATAGAGCAGCATCGAGCCATGGCCGGCCGAGAGCACGAAGCGGTCGCGATCGGGCCACGCCGTGTCGGCCGCATCGAATTTCAGGAATTTTGTGAACAGGACGGTCGCGATGTCGGCGGCGCCCATCGGCAGGCCGGGATGGCCGGAATTCGCCTTTTCGACGGCGTCCATGGCAAGGCCACGGATCGCATTGGCCATACGGGTGTGATCGACCTGCGTCATGATGAAAAGTCCGCCTAAAATGAGGAGCTGATTGCTGAACGGATCGGGGCGGGCAGCCGCGATACGCGCGTGGATGGCCTTACGGGTTGGGGGTGGATTAGCACCTCAATTCCGCAAGTCCAAGGCGATGAAACGCCTCAAAACGGGGAAAAGTGGCCCGAAATCGCCCTATTTCATTCAACGGTGCATAGTTCTGCGCCGCCGTTGCGCTGGGCTCGCTTGCCACGTAAATTTCGTCCCGTAAACGCTTGCCGAACCGCCAGTTTTGCCGTGCGGCAGGCCTGTCTTCCGCAGGCTACCAAGCCAACCGACTTGAAGGGTCCACGCCGCGTGTCATGAGTGATCGTCTCGCCAACGGGTCTGGCAATACCGAGGCACCGCTTGCCGATATCGATGCTGCGACAAAGCGGCTGATGGCAGCGCTTGATGCGCTGGAAAGCTCGGTGGAGCGGCGCCGCGAGGCCGACCGCGACGAGAACGAATTGGCGAGCCGCATCCAGGCGCTCGGCGCCGATCGCTCCAGGCTTGCCGACGAGCTCGACGGATCGCTGGTGAAGACGCGCAAGCTCGAGCGCGCCAATCGCGAGATCGCGGAAAAACTCGACGCGGCAATCGGCAGCATTCGCGCCGTGCTCGACGGCGGAGACAGCAGATGAGCCACATCAACGTCACCATCAATGGCCGGCAATACCGGATGGCCTGCGAGGAGGGCCAGGAGGTGCGGTTGCTGAAGCTCGCGGAAAATCTCCAGCAGCGCGTCGAATCGCTGCGCGGCAAGTTCGGCGAGATCGGCGATGCGCGGCTGACGGTGATGGCAGCGCTCACCGCCTGCGACGAACTGGTCGACGCCAGCGCACGCATCCGCAGCCTCGAGGAAGAGGTCGAGCAGTTGCGCAACGCGCGCGTTGCCGCCATCGACCGCGCCCGCGCGACCCAGACCGCGGTCTCCAACGCGCTCAACGCCGCCGCGGAGCGGATCGAGCGCACCACGCAGGTGCTCAACCGCACCATCGGCGGCGGCATCGCGATCGGGTGATCTTCGTTCGTCCCTGTTGGTCTCGGTGTTTCCACACATTCGTCATGCCCGGGCTTGTCCCGGGCATCCACGTATTTGTCTCCATGAAAAGAAAGACGTGGATGGCCGGGACAAGCCCGGCCATGACAGTTTCTTCCAGGAGGCAAGACTGCGTCTTCCTTACCGCTGGCGGATTGGGGCAACGATGGCTAGATTAGCCCCGCGAAGCTGCGTCGTGCGTCAGGAGCCATATATCCCCGGGGCCTTATCGATCCTTTAGGGAACTGTCCCTGGCCGGGTCCGTGGACCCGGACATATGGTGCCCACCTACTTTCGTAGGGAACTCCGGGATCGAGCGCTCCAACGGCCTCTGCGGCTTCGCACTGATTTTTGCTGTTGCCTTGTCGTCGCGCTGCGGCGGTTGAATTGTCTAGCAGTGTTGTGCCCCGCGATACGGGGCGTCCAGCGCGCCGCGGCCTGGCCTTAACGAAAGCTAGCGTCTCTGGAATGATGGATCGTCCGTTGTCGCGGACGACGACAGCGGAAGATGGATTATGCACGCATCTCCATCGAAGGCCGAGCTCCGGGCGCTGGCTCTCGCCAAGCGCGACGCGCTGAGCGACGAGCAGCGCGCGACGGCTGCCGAAGCGCTCGCCAAGCGCGGCGCGCCGTTCGAGATCGCGCAGGGCATGATCGTCTCGGGCTATGCGCCGATCCGCAGCGAGCTCGATCCGGCGCCGTTGATGAAGAAGCTTGCCGACAAGGGCGCGCGGCTCGCGCTGCCCTGCATCAACGCGCGCGGCCAGTCGCTGACCTTCCGCAGCTGGTCGCCGCAGGACCGGCTGATGCTCGGGCCGCTCGGCATTCCCGAGCCGTCGCCGGCCGCCGCCGAGGTGCATCCGGACGTGATGCTGGTGCCGCTCGCGGCATTCGACAAGCTCGGTCACCGCATCGGCTACGGCGCGGGTTATTACGACTATACCTTCGCGCATCTGCGCAAGGCCAAGCATGTAATCGGGGTCGGACTTGCCTTTGCTGCACAGGAAACCAAGGCGATTCCGGCGCTGTCGCACGACGTCCCGCTTGATTTTGTGCTAACGGAGCGCAAGACGTTCGATTTCCGGAGTAGCTAGCCTTGCGAATTCTCTTCGTTGGTGACGTCGTCGGCAGGACCGGCCGCACCGCCATCGCCGACCACCTTCCCGGCATGATCAGGGACTGGTCGCTCGATCTCGTGGTCGTCAATGGCGAGAATTCCGCCGGCGGCTTCGGCATCACCGAGGCGATCTATCAGGAGCTGCTCGACGCCGGCGCCGATGCGATCACGCTCGGCAACCACGCCTGGAATCAGAAGGAGGCGCTGGTCTTCATCGAGCGCGCGCCGCGCCTGATCCGCCCGCTGAATTTTCCGCGCCATTCGCCCGGCCGCGGCGCCACGCTGGTCGATACCAAGAGCGGCAAGCGCGCGCTGGTCCTCAACGCGATCGGCCGGGTCTTCATGGAGCCGTCCTCGAACGATCCGTTCAGCGCCATCGAGCGCGAGCTCGAGGCCTGCCCGCTGCGCGAGGGCTGTGACGCCATCGTGCTCGATTTCCATGCCGAGGCGACCAGCGAGAAGCAGGGCATCGGCTTCTTCTGCGACGGCCGCGTCAGCCTCGTGGTCGGTACCCATACCCACGTGCCGACCGCTGATCATCAGGTGCTGCCGGGCGGCACCGCCTATATGAGCGATGCCGGCATGACCGGCGACTATGACTCGGTGATCGGCATGCAGAAGGAGGAGCCGCTGCAGCGCTTCCTCACCGGCATTCCCTCCGGTCGTTTCGAGCCGGCGGGCGGTGTGGCAACACTGAGCGGTATCGCGGTCGAGACCGACGATGCGACCGGGCTTGCGGTGAAGGTCGCGCCGGTGCGCGCCGGCGGGCGGCTCGAGCCTGCGGTGCCGGGGTTTTGGGTGAAGTGAGTTTCAGCGCTCGCTCGCTGCAGATTTTTTCGTCATTGCGAGCGAAGCGAAGCAATCCATCTTACCACAAGCGGCGGCATGGATTGCTTCGTCGCTGTCGCTCCTCGCAATGACGGGGGACGGAGCCGCGGATTCCGCGACGAGGAGTGTTCGCGCTATTTCGGAATAATAGAAGAGTACTTCTGAGTTGCCCGACGTGTCAAGTGCAGTGTCGAGCGCCGACAGCCGCCGGCTTACTTTGCATGGGGTTGTTTTCCATATTTTGGCATTGCATCCCCCGTCCCGGCCAAGGGGCTGGTCTAGCTCTGCCGAAAACCCATCCGGAATGCGCCCCAGTGGCGGCCGTTCACGACGATCGGCGATGACAGGTCCTTCATCAGCACGAAATTGCCGCCGCCCATGTCGCGGCGATAGGTCTGCAGCAGGAACGGTTTTGTGTTGGCCGCGACCTTGCTCACCGCGCGGTCGTTGAACAGGCGGCGGTTGCGGCAATTGGCGTTGTTCCACACCGGGTCCGGCCCCTGCGGCTGCCGGTAGTTCGGATTGTGGGTCGGCAGATAGCCGCTGCGCGCCCAGGCGACGCAAAACACGATGCGCGGATCGCTCTTCTGGATCGGATCCTGGATCGCGGGCAGCACGCGGTCGGTGAAGGCGACGTAGTTCGTCAGATACTGCTTCGGATTGGTGCCGGCGATCTCGCGATAATTCTCGTCCATCAATTGCGCGAGCGTGATCTCGCCGCGCGCGACGGCATTCTCGAACAGCTCCGAGATCTGCCTTGCGGTGTCGATCACGACGCGGATCAGCGGCGTGTCACTGGTCTCCACGCCGCTGTCGGCGATGGTCACGATCAGGCTCTCGGAGAGCTCGAGCAGTTTCGCGACGCGGCTGTCGGCGTGCTTGAGGTCGCGCGAGGAGAGATCGACGCCCTTCGCCAGCTCGTTCAGCTCCGCGATCACGCTGTCGCAATGACCGAGATTGGAGGTCGCGGCGCGCGCCACGCTGCCGATCTCGGCGCCGACGGATGAAAAGCCTTCCTGCACGCGCATGATGATGCCCGAAATCTGCTGGGCGCCTTCGCCGGCGCTCTTGGCGCGCAACGAGGCATCGCTGCTCTCGCCGATCAGGCTGCCGATCTGGCCGTCGAGATCGCGCACGGTGTCGGAAATCTGATGTGTCGCCTGGCGGGTTGCTTCCGCAAGGTTCTTGACCTCGCTCGCGACCACGGCAAAGCCGCGGCCGGCATTGCCGGCGCGCGCCGCCTCGATGGTGGCGTTGAGCGCCAGCAGATTGGTCTGCTTGGCGATCGCCTCGATCGAACCGGAAACCTTGGCGACCTGGCTCAGCGCGGAGCCGACCGCGGCGAGCCGCGCCTCGATCCGTCCGACCGCCGCGACGAGCTCTGCAATATGGTTGACCGCCGTCTCGACCACATGGCGGGACTCCGCGATCTGGCCGACCGCGGCGGATGCGGTCGTTTGCACCGCCTGCGATGCGTTGGCGATGTCGTGATTGGCGGCGACCATCGTCTCGGCCGTCGTCTGCAAATGATGGAAGCGCTCGGACTGGCTGCTGACGCGGTTCGCGACTTCCTGGACGTTGCCGGCGATGTCGGCGAGTTCCACCCCGAGGCCGCCGATGCGGTCGGCGAGCTGGTCCACCAGCCGCTCGGCCAGCGTTCGGTCCGATGACGTATCCAGAACTGCAAGCTGCGCGGCCGACATATCGACGCTTCCTCCGTTACAGCGGCCTGTCGGCCGCCGCAGCATTCCCCATTCCGATCCTAAAGCGTGATTCGCGCTGCCAGTCTTGCCTGAGCGCGCACTGTGTAGTCCGGATGCAGCGCAGCGAAATCCGGGATTCCTGCCCGTGGAAACACGCATCCCGGATTACGCTTCGCTGCATCCGGGCTACGAAGCCGCTAAAGCTTGTAGGCGGTGCGGAAACCGCCCCAGTGCCGGCCGCGCACGCGGATCGGTACGTCGATCTCGCGCATCATCACCGTGTTGCCGCCTCCCATGTCGCGCGCATAGGTCTGGATCAGATAGGCGCGCTGGTTGCGGCCGGCGGCGAGGCCCGCGGCGTCGTTGAAGATGCGGCGGTTGCGGCTGTTGGCGGTGTTGTATGCCACGTCGCCCGTCCGTTGCGGCTGCGAGTAGGGCTTGTTATGGACCGGCAGATAGCCGTTCTGGTCGATCATCACGCAGAACGCCATTCGCTTGTCCCTGGCGAGGAATGCTTCCTGGAACGCCGGCAGCGTGCGCTCCGCCCAGTCCAGCATTTTGGTGCGGTACTGCACCGGGTTGGTGCCTGCGATCTCGACATAGTCGGTGTCGAACATGTCGGCGATCGTAATCGCGCCGCTCGCCAGCCCGTTCTCGAAGATCTTGTTCAGCGCGCTGCCGGCTTCGATCGCGCGGGTGACGAGCTCGGCGTTCTCCTCGTGGATCGCCCACATCCGGTCTTCGATTTTTTCGCGCAGCTCGGCGGTTGCCGCCTCGAAGCGGGCCTGGCTGCCTGCCTTGGAGCGCTCGCCGATCCGGATCCGGCACGCGCCGATCTCCTGCAAGGTCGCGTTCAGGGTCTCCTGCACCGGCAGCTTCTCGGCATCGGGTCCGCCGATCAGAATGCCGTCCATCGCGATCTCGTAGACCGGCGCGGTGACGATGCCGCGCGCGGTCGTGATCTCGATCTTGAGGCTGCAGGGCAGGCGCTCGTTCTTGCGCGGATCGCCGCGTTCGTCCTGGCGCAGCAGCACCGCGCAGCGCGCTTTCAGCTTCTGCGCGAACGCTGTCACCGCCTTGCCGGCCTTGGCGACATTGTCGCCATGCGCGGCGGCTTCGCGCGTTGCACTGTCGATCTCGCCGGCGCTGGTGCCGACCGAGACGATGAAGTGCGAAGCGGAGGCGGCATTCTGCCCCATCTCGCCGGTGATTTCATTCTGCTCGGCGACCGCGCCCTTGACGTTCTCGAACACCGGGCGGATCTTTTCGATCGCCTGCGAGATGCGGTGCACCGCGTCCGCCGATCCGGTGGCGTCCTTCTGCAACGCCTCGATCTTCCGCGTGATCTCCTCGGTCGCGCTCTGGGTCTGCACCGCCAGCGCCTTGACCTCGGTTGCGACCACCGCAAAGCCCTTGCCGGCGGCACCGGCGCGCGCCGCCTCGATCGTCGAGTTCAGTGCGAGCAGCGTGGTCTGCCGCGCGATCTGCGCGATCAGATTGACGACGTTGCCGATCGCGGCCGAGGATTCGCGCAGGCGATCGACATTGGCGGTGGCCTCGCGCGCCGCGGCCGCGGCGTCGTCGGCGAGCTGGCTCGCGCTGCGCACCTGTGCCCCGATGCCCTCGGCGGAGTGGGTGAAACGGTCGGCGGCTTGCGAGAACGTCGTCGCGGTGCTCTGTGCATCGCTGCTGCGGCCGGTCAGCGCGTCGGTGCGGGCGCGGATGGTGGCGAGCTTGGCCGCCGTCGCCTCGGCGCCGTCGGCGACCGAGCTTGCGGCGCGTTCGAGCTGGCGGATCATCGCGCCGAGCTCGAGTTCCAGCAATTCCAGGATCTCCTTGGAGGAATCCTTGGACGAATCCTTGGCCGAATCAGCCTCGGTCGAGACCTCAGGGGCTGCGGCCGCGGTTGGAACCTGCGGCGCGACGGCCGGCGCAGCCGGCTCCGGCACTTGCTTTCGAAACAAACCGAACGCCATGTGGGCTCTTTGGGGGCTGTGGAAAGTTGCGGCGGGACGGGGCGATCCTCGCATCCGGGCATGAAGTCATGGTTAACAAGTGCCTCATATTCCGGCTTGCGGTAGTATTCGTCCGCCGGAAGGCCCCGCCGATCCTTTGATTTTGACCGCGAGGGGCCTATAAGGCCGCGTTTTCCATTCCTGTTCAGACCCTAAGCTCCGAAGAGACGTCGCATGGCCGGCCATTCCCAATTCAAGAACATCATGCACCGCAAGGGCCGGCAGGATGCCCAGAAGTCGAAGCTTTTCGGCAAGCTGGCCCGCGAAATCACCGTGGCGGCCAAGCTCGGCACCCCGGACCCGGCGATGAATCCGCGGCTGCGCGCCGCCGTGGTCGCGGCCCGCGCCGAGAACATGCCCAAGGACAATATCGACCGCGCCATCAAGAAGGCGGCGGGCAATGAGGGCGAGAACTATGACGAGATCCGCTACGAGGGTTATGGCCCCGGCGGCGTCGCCGTCATCGTCGAGGCGCTGACCGACAACCGCAACCGCGCCGCCTCCGATATCCGCTCCTTCTTCACCAAGTCGGGCGGCAATCTCGGCGAAACCGGCTCGGTCGCCTTCATGTTCGACCGCACCGGCATCATCGAATACGACGCCAAGGTCGCCTCCGACGACGCCATGCTGGATGCCGCGATCGAGGCCGGTGCCGACGACGTGGTCTCCAGCGAAGCCGGCCACGAGGTCTACGCCTCGCAGGACACTTTCCGCGAAGTCGCAAAAGCGCTGGAGGCGAAGTTCGGCGAGCCGCGCAAGGCGGCGCTGACCTGGAAACCGCAGAACACCGTCGCGGTCGACGACGAGACCGGCGAAAAGCTGCTGAAGCTGATGGACCTGCTCAACGAGCACGACGACGTCCAGAACGTGTTCGCCAATTTCGAGGTGTCCGACGCTCTGATCGCGAAGATGGGCGGGTAGTTTGCTTTGTCATTGCCGGGCTTGACCCGGCAATCCATCAAAAAGCAAAGGCTTCTCTGATCGATGGATGCGCGGGTCAAGCCCGCGCATGACGATTGCGGCTATTGTGCTTTCCCGGGTATGAGGCTCCGTTTGTGTTTCGTTCTCCCGGCGCAGGCGGTATCACTAGCCCATGACATCCCAGCCGATTCGCTCTCCCGTCCGTATCATCGGTATCGATCCGGGTCTCCGCCGCACCGGCTGGGGCGTGATCGAGACCGAAGGCAATCGTCTCGTCTATATCGCCTGCGGTTCGGTCGAACCGCCGGACGATCTGCCGCTGGCGAACCGGCTGCTCGCGATCCATGAGGGGCTGGCCGCTGTGCTCGCCGACCACAGACCGGTGGAGGCGGCGGTCGAGCAGACCTTCGTCAACAAGGACGGCGTGGCCACCCTGAAGCTCGGCCAGGCGCGCGGCGTCGCCATGCTGGTGCCCGCAATGTTTGGTATCTCGGTCGCCGAATACGCGCCGAACCAGGTCAAGAAGACCGTGGTCGGCGCCGGACATGCCGAGAAGAACCAGATCCAGGTGATGCTGAAGATCCTGCTGCCGAAAGCCGAGCCGCCATCCGCCGACGCCGCGGACGCGCTCGCCGTCGCGATCACCCACGCCCATCACCGCCAGAGCACCGCGCTGCGGCTCAGGGTGGCGAGCCTATGATAGGCAAGCTGAAGGGGCTGATCGATTCCTATGGCGAGGACTATGTGATCCTCGACGTCGGCGGCGTCGGCTATCAGGTGCATTGCGCGAGCCGCACGTTGCAGGCGTTGCCGTCGCCGGGCGGCGCCGCCGTGCTCTCGATCGAGACCTATGTCCGCGAGGATCAGATCAAACTGTTCGGCTTTCGCAGCGATCACGAGCGCGAGTGGTTTCGCCTGCTGCAGACCGTGCAGGGGGTCGGCGCCAAGGTCGCGCTCGCGGTGCTCGGCACGCTGCCGCCGACCGATCTCGCCAATGCCATCGCGCTGCGCGACAAGGCGGCGGTGGCGCGGACGCCGGGGGTCGGGCCGAAGGTCGCCGAGCGCATCGTCAGCGAATTGAAGGACAAGGCGCCGGGCTTTGCCGATGTCGATCCCGCGGTGGTGCAACTGTCAGGCGCGATCGACAACAACCGCGCGCCGCGTCCGGTCACCGACGCGATCTCGGCGCTGGTCAATCTCGGCTACGGCCAGCCGCAGGCCGCCGCCGCCATCGCCGCCGCCTCGCGCAGCGCCGGTGAGAAGGCCGAGACCGCGCAGCTGATCCGGCTCGGGTTGAAGGAATTGTCGAAGTGATCAGTGGATTGGAGCGCCTCTGTTCTTCACCTCGCCCCGCTTGCGGAGAGAGGTCGGATCGCATCGCAGATGCGATCCGGGTGAGGGGGTACAGGTCTCGACACACAGTGCGCTCGCGGAAGGAGCCCCTCACCCCAACCCTCTCCCCGCAAGAGCGGGGAGAGGGAGAACAATCTCATGTTAGTCTCGCATCATGAATACGCCGTCGCGCATGGTCTCGCCTGAACGCCGCTCCGACGATGTCGGTGACACCGCGCTGCGGCCGCAGTCGCTGACGGAGTTCGTCGGTCAGGCCCAGGCGCGCAAGAATCTCTCGATCTTCATCGAGGCTGCGAAGAAACGCGGCGAGGCGCTCGATCACGTGCTGTTCGTCGGTCCGCCCGGCCTCGGCAAGACCACGCTGGCGCAGATCGTCGCGCGTGAGCTCGGCGTCGGCTTTCGTGCCACCTCCGGCCCTGTCATTGCGAAGGCCGGCGATCTCGCGGCGCTGCTGACCAATCTCGAAGAACGCGATGTGCTGTTCATCGACGAGATCCATCGCCTCAGCCCGGCGGTCGAGGAGGTGCTCTATCCCGCGATGGAGGATTTTCAGCTCGATTTGATCATCGGCGAAGGTCCGGCGGCGCGTTCCGTGAAGATCGAGCTGTCAAAGTTCACGCTGGTCGGCGCGACGACGCGTGCGGGGTTGCTCACCAATCCCTTGCGAGACCGCTTCGGCATTCCGATCCGGCTCAATTTCTACACCGAGGAAGAGCTCGAGAAGATCGTCACCCGCGGTGCCCGCGTGCTCAACATCGGCATGACGGCCGACGGCGCCAACGAGATCGCGCGCCGCGCCCGCGGCACGCCGCGCATCGCCGGCCGCCTGCTGCGCCGGGTGCGCGACTTTGCCTCCGCCGCCGATGCCGATTCCGTCGACCGCGGCATCGCTGACCGGGCGTTGAGCGCGCTCGAGGTGGACAGCGCCGGGCTCGATGCAATGGATCGCCGTTACCTTACCACCATCGCCTTGAACTATGGCGGCGGGCCGGTCGGCGTCGAGACCATGGCGGCGGCGCTGTCGGAGCCGCGCGATGCGATCGAGGACATCATCGAGCCCTATCTGATCCAGTGCGGCTATCTGCAGCGTACTCCGCGGGGCCGGCTTCTGACCTCGCACGCCTTCCGGCATCTCGGCCTCGCCGAGCCGAACCGCGACCCCTCGCAGTTCGGCCTGTTTGGCGGCAACGGCGACGAGGACTGACGCATGATCCGGAAGAGCGCGAAGCGGTTCTTCATGCTGAAGCAAAAGCCCTCCGCTCCCGAAGTCGTGAAGAGACGTGTTGATGCAGCGCATCGCACTTGCCAGTAACCTTGCCCGCTAACCATTGCGGCATCTCTGCAGGCCGTCTGCACAAACGCGGCCAAATTTCGCTCCAATCAAAGGGCCTATGATAACTCAAACGTTTTCGACAAGCGCCAGGCATCACCGATCACACGTCCATGATTTCACGTCGTCATTTTCTGCGCGGGTTCGGCGGATTGACCGCCGCCACTGCTTCGACCGCGGCCTATGGCTTGAGCGAGCCGGTCGTCCGCCTCGCGCTCACGCGCTACGACCTGTCGCCGCGGCAATGGCCGGCGGATTTTCCGCTCAAGATCGCCGCGCTCGCCGACATCCACGCCTGCGATCCCTGGATGTCGCTCGATCGCATCGCTGAGATAGTCGAGCGGACGAACGCCCTGAACCCCGACATCGTCGTGCTGCTCGGCGACTATGTCGCGGGGCTGCGTCACGTCACCCGCTTCATTCCAGCCTCCGACTGGGCCGCGGTGCTGAAGGGCCTGAAGGCGCCGCTCGGCGTGCACGCCGTGCTCGGCAACCACGACTACTGGGAAGACAAGGCGGTACAGCGCTTGGGGCGCGGCATCCCGCTCGCGCGCCGCGCGCTGGAGGGGGCGGGGATTCCGGTCTACGAGAACGACGTGGTGCGGCTCGCCAAGGACGGCCGTCCGTTCTGGCTCGCCGGTCTCGGCGACCAGCTCGCCTTCATGGCGGCGCGGCCCTATCGCCAGGTCACGCGCATCGGCATCGACGATCTCAACGCGACGCTTGCCAAGGTCACTGACGATGCGCCGGTGATCCTGCTCGCGCATGAGCCCGACGTCGCGCTCCGGGTGCCCTCGCGCGTCGCGCTGCAATTGTCCGGCCACACCCATGGCGGGCAGGTGCGGCTGCTCGGCTGGTCGCCGGCCGTGCCGGTGAAGCACGGCATGCGGCTCGCCTATGGCCATATCAAGCTGAAATGCGACGTCGTCGTCTCCGGTGGCCTCGGCTGCAGCATCATGCCGTTCCGCCTCGGCGTGCCGCCCGAGATCGTGCAGGTCACGCTCGGCGCAAAGGGGCCGCTGGTGTCCTGACTACGCTTGCGTGGGCGAGAGCTGCGCATCGGATGCGGGCCGACGGCGGTTCCGTCGAAAGTAACCGCGCTGTATCCGTTCCGGTTCCGGAGTGGCGCCTTTCGACATGGCCGCGATGAAGGATCGTAAGTTGCCGCATATTTCTGTGGACGGTACCCTTCATCCTAAGGTAGCGGGAGGGATTGCGCAAAATGCAGGATTGGTATCCCAAGAAGCTCGTCGTCGGCGTCCAGGGGACGACAGGCACCTACGAGTTCATGAAAACCGTTTTCGGCCGGGAGCAGCCGTTCCGTTACGCCGAATTTGGAATCTACATGGCGGATACCGCAAGAAACGTCTGCCAGCTGTTTCCCGAGTGTGAGCTGCATCTTTTCGATTTCAACGATGCGGTTCAGCGCGCGGAGACAAAGCTCAGCGCCTACCCCAACAAGATCTCATATTTCGGCAACACCCAGAAGTTCAACGATTCCTACAACTGGTCTCTCATGAAGCTGATCAGGCAGTATGAGGGCGCTCCGATCTATGATTATTGCTTTCTCGACGGCGCGCATACGGTCGCAGTCGACGCTTTGAACTACTTCTTGTGCGACAAACTGCTCAAGGTTGGCGGTTACATGGATTTCGACGACTATGAATGGCGTCTGAGGGGATCG
Organism: Bradyrhizobium sp. BRP56; assembly: GCF_020194035.1. Classification (NCBI taxonomy): domain Bacteria; kingdom Pseudomonadati; phylum Pseudomonadota; class Alphaproteobacteria; order Hyphomicrobiales; family Nitrobacteraceae; genus Bradyrhizobium; species Bradyrhizobium sp. BRP56. The sequence goes on along the minus strand of NZ_JADYVV010000083.1, from coordinate 11,391 downwards.
TCACTCGATCCGACGAAAATTCCGGCAATCGGCGATCAATATACCGATGAGCAGATCGACGCTTTTCAAGTCAAGATGATCGTTGACGACCTGGTCAGAACAGATCATCGGTACCAAGAGGTCGTCAGAAACAAGGTATTCCAGAAGGTCGCCTGATCCAGATCGCCAGTCGATCCCAAGATTTCCTGACCGTGCTTGCGTCGGCCGGTGATTTTGCGCAATACGAACCAAAGTTTTGCGCAATCGGGGGCTGCAAATGACCTCACCCATTCTCGACGGCCAGATCCGCGACGGCCGCCACCATATGCAGGTCCGCGTCTATTACGAAGACACCGATTTTTCCGGCATCGTCTATCACGCCAATTACCTGCGCTTCATGGAGCGCGGCCGCACCAATCATCTCCGCCTGATGGGCGCCGAGCAGCAGGCGCTGTTCGATGAAGCGCAGGAGGAGACCGGCGGCTTCGCCTTTGTGGTGCGCTCGATGACGCTCGACTTCCTCAAGCCGGCACGGATGGACGACGTGCTCGACGTCGTGACCTGGCCGATCGCGGTGAAGGGCGCCTCCATCATGCTCGCTCAGGAAGTCCGGCGCGGCGATGACGTGCTTGTGAAGGCCGAGGTTCGCGTAGCCTTCATCAGCGGCGGCCGCGCGCAGCCGATTCCGAAAGCTATTCGAGCGCTGATGAAGGCCGATCTGGCTTAGAGCGTTTTCGAGCGAAGTGGGTACCGGTTCGCGTGAAGAAAACGCGTCAAAACAGGAATCCGGAGCCCCGTTCCGATACAATCGGAACGGAATAGGCTCCAGCTATCGGGCGATAAGAAACGACCCATCGACTCTGCGCGGCGCGGCGATAGATTTGCGCCTGACAAAGCGCGATCAGATGGATCGCGTTTGTCTTACATTTCGAGCATGATCTTTTCGGAAAACCGCTTCACACTTTTCCGGATCATGCTTCAACCGCGAGGGATCGCCAATGTCACGCCCGCCGCTGCCACCCTTCACCCGCGAGACCGCCGCACAGAAAGCGCGCATGGCGGAGGACGCCTGGAATTCGCGCGACCCGGTTCGGGTTGCCGGCGCCTATACCGAGGACAGCCGCTGGCGCAACCGCTCCGAGGTGTTTCAGGGCCGCGAGGCGATCGTGGCCTTCCTGACCCGCAAATGGGAGAAGGAGCAGGAGTATCGCCTGATCAAGGATCTCTGGGCATTCGACGGCAACCGCATCGCGGTCCGCTTCCAGTACGAATGGCACAATGCCGGCGGCAACTGGTTTCGCTCCTACGGCAACGAGCAGTGGGAGTTCGACGAGCACGGCCTGATGCGCCGCCGCGAGGCCTCGATCAACGACATCGCGATCGCAGAGAAGGACCGCCGCTTCCACTGGCCTGCGCCGGGCCCGCGTCCGGCCGACGTCCCGGGCCTCGGGCCGGAGCCGTTTTGACTGGCGCGTAGCCCGGATGGAGCGAAGCGAAATCCGGGGCGGCGGTCTCGTCTGCGGCTGACCCTCCCGGATTGCGCTGCGCTGCATCCGGGCTACAGCGCGTTTGTGCCGGCTTATCGAAAACGATTGCGAGTCTCGATGAGGATCGGTTTATTCTGGTCCGCGTTGCAACCTCACCGCGTCTGCCGGACCCCATTACATGCCAATTAAACGTTCTGCCGCTGCGCTCGCAGGCTTCCTCCTCGCGACCGTCTTCATAGCCGTTCCTATTCAGCCAAGCGCAGCGAAAGGTAAAATGCGCGGGCCCGAAACCTGGGGACCGATGTTCAGGCATCAGGTCGAGAGGTGTTGGAGCAAACCTGTACGTGTCGAAAACGATACCGCGAGCATGAAGGCCGAGTTCATGATCGAGCTGACACGAGAGGGCAAGCTGGATGGGCAACCTGTCCTGTCTTCCGGGAGCAGTTCAGCAACATCAGATACGGCTCGGGCCTATCAACAGAGCGCGCTCAGAGCGATTGCTGACTGCCAACCTTACACTTTGCCGGCGGAATACTACGATCAGTGGAAGAAGTTCGTGCCGGTCTTCACTGATACGCCACTCGATCGCGCAGGGAAGCCTATCGGTGGGGAGCTCGATACTCGCAAGCTTTCAATTTGCCGAGGATGCTGACGTAACAGCAAGCAGCACATTTTGCGGAAGCAGCCCCTCACCCCGACTCTCTCCCCGTAAGAACGGGGAGAGAGACGAGAGTGCCCTTACGCCGCCGCCTTATGCCGCGCGATCTCGGCCTTGTAGAGTTCGAACTCCTCCGCGAGCGCCTTCGCAACCGAAGGCCGAGTGCGCAGGCGTTCGTAATAGGCCTTCAGCGCCGGCCACTTCGCGAGCTCGATCGGCGGCGTCGCCATGGTCCAGTTGATCACCGTGACGAGATAGGCGTCGGCGACGCTGAAATGATCGAGCAGGTAGTCGCGGCCCTTCAGGTGGTCCTCGAGATAGTCGAGCCGCGAGACATATTTCTCGAGCGCATAGGTCTTGGCCTCCGGCGGCGCCTTCTTGTCGAGCAGCGGCAGGAACAGGCCCTTGTGCAGCTCGGTGCCGATGAAGCACAGCCATTGATGCAGCTTTGAACGCTCGGCGTTCGATACGGTGCCGATGCCGGCCCGCGGAAACTGGTCGGCGACATATTGCAGGATTGCGGCGTTCTCGGTCAGCACGACGCCGTCGTCGGTGCGCAGCGTCGGTACCAGCCCGAGCGGGTTGACCTTGTTGAAGTCGGAGCCGTCGTTGCGCACCGCCTTGGTCTTCGGGTCGACCTCGAGATAATTGGCCGGCTGGCCGGCTTCATAGAGCGCGACGCGGGTCGCCATCGAGCAGGCGAGGGGCGAGAAATAAAGGTCCATGGGTGCCTCCAGTGTCTGGCGCGGGTGTCCGGCCGTTGTTGATTTTTGTACTGTCTTGGATAATATTGATGGCGTCAAGGAATTAAATGCGAAATGGTACAAAAAAATAACAAGCCGCCGTCTGCTGCCAAAATCGCGGCGCCGGTCGCGCCGAAGCGCCGCGGGCGGCCGCGCGCCTACGAGCCCGATGTCGCGCTCGGCAAGGCGCTCGATCTGTTCCGGCGCGACGGCTTCGCCGCGACTTCGCTCGACGATCTGAGCGCGGCGACCGGCATGAACCGGCCGAGCCTCTACGGCGCGTTCGGCGACAAGCGCGAGCTCTACATCAAGAGCTACCAGCGCTATCGCGACGATGCGCGCGCCGCGATGGTCGACATCTTCCGCGCCGACGCGCCGCTGCGCGAGCGGCTCGAGCGCATCTATCGGATCGCGCTCGACATCTATCTCTCCGGCGAGTCCGGCCCGCGCGGTTGCTTCACCGTGATGACGGCTGCGTCGGAGGCGGTGTCGGATCCGGACATCCGCACCATGGTGGTCGAGGGCCTGACCGAGCTCGACAAGGCGTTCGGCATCTGCTTCCGCCATGCCAAGGAGCGCGGGGAGCTGCCTGACGGGACCGATCCGGCGGCGCTGGCGCATCTGGCCTCGGCCACCATCCACACCATCGCGATCCGCGCCCGTGCCCGCGTGCCGCGCAAGGAGCTCGAGGCGATCGTGAAGGGTGCCATCGACGTGCTGTGCGGGGCGAAATAGCCGCCCAAATTTTCTTACCGAGCAAATGTCGGGCGCTGTTTTTCCCGCCCGTCTTCCGTAAGGTCTCCCCACTCACGGAAGCGGAACATCATGGGAAAAGTCAGGACTTCAGTATTCACAGTCTCGATCGACGGATTTGGCGCTGCGCTGAATCAGAGCCTCGAACATCCGTTCGGCGTGGGCGGCCTGGCGCTGCCCGCGGCCTGGTTCTTCGAGACGCGAACCTTTCGCGCGATGACCGGCCAGGACGGCGGCACCACCGGTCTCGACGACGAGATCGCGCGCAAGTCGATGGAGGGGATCGGCGCCTGGATCATGGGCCGCAACATGTTCGGCCCGATCCGCGGGCCATGGCCGGATCATGCCTGGAAGGGCTGGTGGGGCGACAATCCGCCATACCACACCCCGGTGTTCGTGCTGACTCAACACGCGCGGCCCGACATCGAGATGGAAGGCGGCACCACGTTCCATTTCGTGACCGACGGCATGCTCGCGGCGCTCGCGCGGGCGCGCGCGGTTGCGGGCGACAAGGATATCCGCGTCGGCGGTGGCGTCTCGGTGGTGCGGCAATTCCTGCAGGCGCGCCTGCTCGACGAGCTGCAACTGGTGTTGCCGCCGGTCGCGCTCGGCGCCGGCGAGAGTTTGTTCGCGGGCATCGATCTGCCCGCCCTCGGCTATGCCGTCGTCTCGCATGTCGCGAGCCCGCACGCCACCCACGTCACCTTCGCGCGCAAGACGTCCTAGTCAGCCGTGCATCTTGTCCGTCATTGCGAGCGAAGCGAAGCAATCCATGTCTTCGCATACGCGGTACGATGGATTGCTTCGTCGCTTCGCTCCTCGCAATGACGCTCGAGCGCGATTCCGCAATCGCCGCTTTCGTAGCCCGGATGCAGCGAAGCGAAATCCGGGCTACGCGCTGGCGTCAATATCCCCGCTTGCGATCGACGAGGTTGTCCAGCGCGCCGCCGGCCTCGAAGCGCGCGATCTGCTGCGCGACATATTTCGAGATCTCGTCGGCGTCGGTGTCGGCGGCGTTGTGCGGCGTCAGCACCACCTTCGGGTGGCTCCAGAACGGGCTCGCTTCGGGCAGCGGCTCGGTCTCGAAGACGTCGAGCGAGGCGGCGCCCAGCGTGCCGTCATCGAGCGCGCGCAGGATGTCGGCCTCGTTCTGCAAGCCGCCGCGGCCGGCATTGATGATGACGGGCGCGCCGAGTGGGCTCTCGCGGTTCAGCTTCGCGAACGCGTTGCGGTTCAGCACATGCCTTGTATCCGGCGTCAACGGCAGCAGGCAGACCAGGATGTTGGTCTCGCGCAGGAATGCGTCGAGCCCTTCCGCGCCGTGATAGCAGGCGGTGCCGTCGATCCGCTTCTCGCTGCGGCTCCAGCCGACGACGCGAAAGCCGAGCGCGCGCAGCGCCTGCGCCGATGCGGCGCCGAGCGTGCCGAGCCCCATGACGCCGACGGTGATCGCGCTCGCCGCCCACTGATAGTCCGGCGCCCAGCGCTTCACCCGCTGCGACTCGCGCAAATAGAGCTCCTGGCGGTGATGCATCAGCACGTGCAGCACGACATATTCGGTCATGCGGTCGGTGAGATCGGAGACTGCGACCCGCACCAGCGGCACGTCGGGCAGCGAGCGATCAGCCATCAGCGCGTCGACCCCGGCGCCGAGATTGAAGATGACGCGCAGGTTCTTGAATGCCGCGAGCTCGCCCGGCTTCGGCTTCCACACCGCGGCGTAATGCACCTCGGCGGGATCGAGCGTGCCGTCCGGCAGCAGCACGACGCGGCGGTCCGGGCAGACTGCATCGAACCGCGCCTTCCAGCGCGCCGACGACCAGTTTTCCGAGCCGCCATTGATCAGCAGCGCGAGCGCGCCCTTACCCATCCCGATACCTCCAGCATTTATGTGATATAAGTCACAGAGCGGGTCCGGCCCGCTCCCATCTCCTGCCATCAACAGGGGAGAACTTCCATGCGCAAACTGATCCTGGTGTCGGCTTTCATCCCAGCCGCCGTCGCCACGGCCCGCGCCCGTGCTCGCAAACGCCGACACGCCGGCTCGGGCTCAACCGGCCGTTGCTCCAACGCAGGCCGAACCCCAGCCGGCCCCATCGCAGGCTCAGGCGCAACCCGTGGCGTCTCCGCGGCGGCAGGCGTCCCGTCCGGTGACGAGGAGCCACGTCCGCCATCGCGAGAGCAACGAAGCCAAGACGCGCCGGATCGCCGCCCGCTACGGCGTCTATTGGTAACAGCGCATTCATCGTCGCCGCGACAACGTCCCCTCCGTCGAAGCGCGCCATGAAGCCCCGATCAAAATCCACCGTCGGCACCCGGAACCTAAATTTCTTTCGCGCCCCCTGTCGGCAGCGGGCATAATCGTTCGTTCTTGCAATGAACGGAGATGCCTTTTCGATGCTGTACGCCATCCTCTGCTATCATGACGAAGACATGGTCGGCTCCTGGAGCAAGGAACACGACGCCTCCGTCATGCAGAAACTGTCCGTCGTGCAGGACAAGCTCGCCAAGCAGGGCAAGCTCGGCCCGGTGGCGCGGCTGTTGCCGACCACCGCGGCGACCACGCTGCGCAAGGAAAATCCGCCGCTGGTGCTGGACGGCCCGTTCGCCGAAACCAAGGAACAGCTGCTCGGCTTCTATCTGGTCGAGGGCAAGAACCTCGACGAGGTGCTCGACATCGCGCGCGACCTCGGCGAGGCCAATCCCGGCGGCACCTATGAGATACGCCCGGTCGGCTACTTCAATCAGGGGGGTACCAAGGCGTGAGCGTGACCGACACCGCCTGGATCGATGCTGCGTTGACGTCCGCGCGTCCCCAGGCGGTCGGCGCCCTGCTGCGCTACTTCCGCAATCTCGACACCGCCGAGGAGGCATTCCAGAACGCCTGCCTGCGGGCGCTCAAGAGCTGGCCGCAGAACGGCCCGCCGCGCGATCCCGCGGCGTGGCTGATCATGGTCGGCCGCAACGTCGCGATCGACGAGGTCCGCCGCAACAAGAAGCAGCAGCCGCTGCCCGAGGACGACCAGGCGATCTCCGACCTCGACGACGCCGAGGACGAGATCGCCGAGCGGCTCGACGGCTCGCATTACCGCGACGACATCCTGCGGCTGCTGTTCATCTGCTGTCACAAGGATCTGCCGGCGACGCAGCAGATCGCGCTCGCGCTGCGCATCGTCTCAGGTCTCACGGTGAAGCAGATCGCGCGCGCCTTCCTGGTCTCGGAAGCGGCGATGGAGCAGCGTATCACGCGGGCCAAGGCGCGCGTCGCCGATGCCAACGTGCCGTTCGAGACGCCGGGCGCGGTCGAGCGCAGCGAGCGGCTCGCCTCGGTCGCGGCGATGATCTATCTGATCTTCAACGAGGGCTATTCGGCGAGCGGCGACACCGCCGCAATCCGCGCGCCGCTGTGCGAGGAGGCGATTCGCCTCGCCCGCCTGCTGCTGCGCCTGTTCCAGAGCGAGCCCGAGATCATGGGGCTGACCGCGCTGCTGTTGTTGCAGCATGCCCGCGCCGAGGCGCGCTTCGACACCGATGGCCAGGTGATCCTGCTCGACGACCAGGACCGCAGCCTGTGGAATCAAAAGCAGATCGCCGAGGGCCTCGCGCTGATCGACAAGGCGATGCGCCACCGCCGCAGCGGGCCGTATCAGGTGCAGGCGGCGATCGCCGCGCTGCACGCCCGTGCGGAAAAGCCCGAGGATACCGACTGGACCCAGATCGATTTGCTGTACGGCGCGCTCGAGGTCATGCAGCCGTCGCCGGTGATCACGCTCAACCGCGCCGTTGCGGTCTCCAAGGTGAAGGGGCCGGAAGCCGCGCTCGAGATGATCGAGCCCTTGGCGCCGCGGCTTGCCAACTACTTCCATTATTTCGGCGTGCGCGGCGCCTTCCTGATGCAGCTCGGCCGCAACGAGGAGGCCCGCATCGCCTTCGACCGCGCCATCGCGCTTGCCAACACCACCGCCGAAGCCGCCCACATCCGCATGCATATCGACCGCCTGATGCGCGACAGCCAGCCGCGCAACGCGAAGGCGGGGAAATAGTCGTCCAAGTCGTCGCGCGGCCGTCATGCGCGGCCCTGGGCCCGTATAGCTTCCTCCTCGAAGGCGATGCTTCCCCCGAAGCCGCGATTGCCGCCCGGCGTCGAAAACGACGCCGGCTGTCGCCATTGCCTGCTTCCCTGCGGCGCACCTCCGCAGTAGCCTGCGTGAATTGCACACAAAACCATTGCCCGGAGAATGAAATGATTGATCGCCCGCTCGATGAATCGGCGCATTCAGCGCAAGGCAATCGCCAAATGAATCGCCGCGATCTGCTGTTGAACGGCAGCTCGGTCCTGGCCATGCTTGCGTTGGCGTCGATTGCGCCTGCGAACCTCACGTCTGCCGCCGCGCAATCGACCGCGCCGCGCCCCCACATCGTTTACATCGTCGCGGACGACCTCGGATGGAAGGACCTCGGATTTCACGGCTCCGACATCAAGACCCCAAATATCGACAAGCTTGCGCAGGACGGGGCCCGGCTCGAGCAATTTTACGTCCAGCCGATGTGCACCCCCACCCGCGCAGCATTGATGACCGGCCGTTATCCGTGCCGCTACGGCTTGCAAACCCTGGTCATTCCGACGCCCGCCAAATACGGATTACCGACCGATGAATGGCTGCTGCCCCAGGCGCTCAAGGAAGCAGGCTACAGGACCGCCATGGTCGGAAAGTGGCACCTTGGGCACGCCGACCGCAAGTTCTGGCCGCGTCAACGCGGGTTCGATTACCACTATGGATCGATGGTCGGCGAGGTCGATTACTTCACCCATTCATCTGCAAACGTGCGCGACTGGTATCGCGACGACAAGCCGGTGAATGAGCCGGGCTACGTCACGCAATTGTGGGGTGCGGATGCAGTCGCGCAAATCGACGCTCACGATCCAAAGACACCGTTGTTTCTCTATTTGGCCTTTACCGCTCCGCACTCGCCTTACCAGGCTCCCAAAGACTATATCGACAGGTACCGGCATATCGAAGATCCAACGAGGCGCACCTACGCCGCAATGATCACGTGCATGGACGACGAGATCGGCAAGCTGGTCTCCGCGCTCGAACGGAAGAAGATGCGCGAGAACACCTTGATCGTTTTCATGAGCGACAACGGCGGCAACCAGACCGCGCTCCTTGCCGGCGATGCGGACGTGTCGAAGCTGAAGCTGCCAGCCGACAACGGTCCGTACCGCGGCGGAAAAGGCATGTTGTACGAAGGCGGGACGCGCGTCGCTGCGTTCGCGAACTGGCCGGGGCAGATCAGTGCCGGCGAGGTGCGGGAGATGATGCATGTCGTCGACATGTTCCCGACGCTCGCCGGCCTCGCCGGCGCCGACCTCGTCAAGGGAGGCAAGGGAAAGCCGCTCGATGGGCTGAACGTCTGGGCCACCGTCAGCAAAGGCGCCCCCTCGCCCAGGCAGGAGGTGGTCTACAACATCGAGCCGTTCCGCGGCGGCGTACGCGTAGGTGACTGGAAGCTGATCTGGCGGACGCCGCTCCCTTCGGCGACCGAGCTGTACAATATCCCGCAAGACCCGTCGGAAAAAGCCAACCTGGCCGAAAGCAATCCGCAGAAGGTCAGGGAGTTGCAGTCCCGCATCGAACAGCTCGCCAGGGAGAGCGCGAAGTCTCTGTTTCTTGCCGACGCGTTCGCGGCGGTCAAAGGGGCGGCTCACGGGCCGCCTTCGCTGCCCAGCGAGGAAGCCTTTTTCACGCAAGGTGACTGAGGGCGAGGGGCTGAGGCCACCCCCGTCGAAGGGGCAAACCCCATTGGATCTGGCCGGATGCCCGTGATTCAAGCTCCCGCACCGGAAGCTTCGATCATGCATTGCGACGACATCCAAAAATCTTCATCGGGGTTGTCGGCCCCGCATTCCGCCGTTCGTCTTGATGACAGAGCATCACCAAGCGTTACGGAGCCTGTCATGCCGACGATCGTCGACACCGAAGTCTCAAAGCCCGCCCGCATCACCGGCCGCGTCATGAGCGGCGTGGTCGTCCTGTTCCTGCTGTTCGACGGCGCGATCAAGCTGGTGCCGTTGTCGGTCGTCACCGAGACCATGGACAGGATGGGCTTCGGCGCGAGCGATGCGCTGGCGCGCAACCTCGGCATCATCACCATCGTCTGCACGCTGCTCTACTCGGTGCCGCCGACCTCGATCCTCGGCGCCATCCTGCTCACCGGCTATCTCGGCGGCGCGATCGCATCGCATGTGCGGATCGGCAGCCCGCTGTTCACCCACACGCTGTTCGGACTCTATCTCGGCCTGATGCTGTGGGGCGGGCTCTATCTGCGCGACGGCAATCTGCGCGCAATGCTTCCATTTCGCCGGTGAGGTATTGTTCAATCCATCCCTGTGGAGACTGACATGTTCGAGACCATTGCCATCATCGCGATTGTCCTCGGCGTCGCGATCGCCGTCATCCTCATCCTCGCGGCGACCAAGCCGGGCACGCTCCGCGTCACGCGTGCGATCAGCATCAACGCGCCGGCCGAGCGGATCTTTCCATTGATCGACGATTTCCATCAGTGGACGCTCTGGTCGCCCTACGAGAACCGGGATCCGGCCATGAAGCGGATCTATGGCGGCGCCGGGCGCGGGCAGGGCGCGGCCTATGCCTGGGACGGCAACAAGAATGTCGGTGCCGGCCGCATGGAGATCCTGCAATCCTCCGCGCCGTCGAAGATCGTCATCAAGCTCGACTTCATCAAGCCGTTCGAAGGCCACAACACCGCCGAGTTCACAATGCTGCCGCAGGGAAATGCGACCAGCGTCACATGGACCATGTATGGTCCGGCCGTCTTCATGTCGAAGGTGATGCAGGTGTTCATGAACCTGGATCGCATGATCGGCAGGGATTTCGAGGTCGGTCTCGCCAATCTGAAGAAACTGACTGAGAAGTAGCGCGTTTTCGAGCGAGGTGGTTACCGGTTCGTGTCGGGAAAACGCGTCAAGGTAACAATCCGGAGCCCTCGTTCCGATACCATCGCGACGAGGCTCGAATGACCCAAGGGAGCATGCGATGCAGGTCAACCCCTATCTCTCCTACGACGGCAATTGCGGCGCCGCGCTGAAATTCTACGAGAAGGTTCTCGGCGCCCGGATCGAGGAAACTTTTCCCTACGGCGAAGGCAGTGCGGAGATGCAGACGCCGCCCGGCTGGAAAGACAAGATCATGCACGCCCGCCTCACGATCGACGGCGAGATCATCATGGCCTCCGACGCCCCGCCCGGCCACTTCCAGAAGCCGCAGGGCTTCCACGTCGCGTTGCAGGTCGAGGATCCCGCGGAGGCCGAACGCCGCTTCAAGGCGCTGTCCGAGGGCGGTACGGTGACGATGCCGTTCGGCAAGACCTTCTTCTCCAACGGCTTCGGTATGTGCGTCGATCAGTTCGGCATCCCCTGGATGGTGAACTGCCCGCAGGGGATGTAGGCTGGCGGCTTATTCCGCCGAGCTCATTCCCTACCCGTCATGCTGAGGAGGCCGTGGAGCGGCTGTCTCGAAGCACGACGGCCCGGCTGTGGCCGTGCATCTTTCGAGGCTCGCCCAGCGGTGCAAGTGCACCGCAAGGCTCGCACCTCAGCGACTGTGTTCTTCGTCAAGCGGATTGCCATGGTTTTTGGTCCCTGAGCATGGCGTTGAGGGTTGTGAGGACTTTGCGTGCAACGGCGATGAGGGCGACCATCTTGGGCTTTCCAGCGGTCACCAGGCGTCGGTAGAAGACCTTGAGCTGC
>NZ_JADYVV010000082.1:0-42687 GCF_020194035.1 Bradyrhizobium sp. BRP56 | reverse complement strand
CCTGTGACGCGGTCATCCCCCACCGAAGAGTTCAGCCTATGCGCCCCCACATCATCTGCCACATGGGCACGTCGATCGACGGCCGGCTTCATCCCAGCCGCTTCACCAAGGCCGCCGCCGGCATCCCGGCCGACGTGCTGCGCGGCCACTACGAACGGATCCATGACGGCTTCGATGCCGATGGATGGATCATCGGCCGCGTCACCATGAACGAGATGGCCAAGGGAACGGAGCGGCATATCGCCAACCCACTGAGGCTGGCGCGCGAGGCGCATCTCGGCAACCGCAACGGCCGCAAGCTTGCTGTCGGCATCGATCCGTCGGGCCGCGTGCATTTCGGCAAGGACAATGTCGGCGGCGATCACGCCGTCGCGGTGCTGGGCGAGCAGGTGTCCGACGCGCATCTCGCCGAGCTGCGCGAGGACGGTGCGTCCTACATCTTTGCAGGCACGAAGGGCGACGATCTGCCGGGCGCGATGGCGCAGCTGGCGTCGCTGTTCGGCGCCAAGACGCTGCTGCTCGAGGGTGGCGGCGGGATCAACGGCGCCTTCCTCAAGCATGGACTGATCGACGAGTTCAGCACATTGATCTTCCCGGCGGTCGACGGCGTCGCCGGCTCGCAAAGCATCGTCGACTATCACGGCCCCGACGGCGACCGCCCCGGCGCCGGACAATCGCTCCGGCTCACCCATTGCGAGACACTGGAAGGCGGCATGGTCTGGCTGCGTCACGCGGTAGAGCGCGCGCCGGATTAATCGCGCCTACGGCTTGGGATTCTCCACCCAGCCGGTCCGACATGCAGCAACGAAAAACGCGACGCCGCGCGCGACATGGGCATCGATCTCGGGATCGAGCGCCTTCAGGTCGACTTCAAACAGCGCCCGGAGCAGCATCGGCACCGCGATGATGTCGAGGAACATCCGCGCCGTGGTCGGCAGGTGTTCGGGCGCGAAGGCGGTCAGCTTGCCGAGCTCGTCGGATTGCGTCAGGTCGCGCAGCAGGTGAATGCCGAGTTCGGTGCTGAGCGCGCGCGCCCTGCGGTTGACGTTGGCGGCGAGATCCGGGAAGCGGTGCGCCTCCGCGATGGCGAGCCGCATCAGGCAGATCCGGTCGGCATCGAAGCCCCAATGCAGCAGGGTCGAGGCAACGCTGGTGAGGCGCTCCTCGATGGTCGCGCCGACCGGCGGATCGGCCTTGAACTCGGCGATGCGTGCCAGGATGTCTCGCGTCACCACTTCCGTGAACAGCGCCCGCTTGTCGCGGAAGCGCGCATAAATAGTCCGCTTGCCGGAGCGCGCGACTTCCGCGATCTCGTCGATGCTCGCGCCCTCGAACCCGCGCTGCAGAAACACCCGGCGCGCGGCGTCGAGGATGCGTGCATCGACCTCGCCGGCGAGCTCCTTCGGCGGCCGGCCGGCGCGCACCTCGACCGGCCTGGTTTTCGGTACCCGCGGCTTCTTCAGGGTGCTGGTGGTCATCGCAGCGACCCGGGTTCGATGGGCCGGTCAGGCCGGCAATATCAGGCAATATAGCCTTATCACATCTAGTTGTAAATAGAACGATACAGTTCCGTTTCTATTGACGGCGCACCACGGCGAGACTATTTGCCGCATAGAACGGAACGGTTCCGTTCCTTTTTGCGAAGGCCTTGCAGACCTCGCCTGACAGCAGGAGCCGCCATCATGTTTGAAGACACTGTTTTGGAGCGCGACCAACCGGGGCATGAGGGTATCGAGGGGGCGTCCTCGGCTCCGGCCTCCCATGAGCCTGACCTGCCCGCGGTCACCGCGCGGGCTCCGGGCGCAGGAGCATCCCGCGGGCAAGCAACCCGCCCCGCCGGCAACAATCCCGCCCGAGGTCATCGGCAAGACAACACGGCGCAGCTTTCTCCGCCGCCGTCCGGTCGTCTCCGCGATCGGCGCCGTGCTGCTCGCCGCAGCGATCGGCGGCGGCTATCTCTACATGGACTACAGCGCGCATTTCGAATCCACCGACGACGCCTTCATCGCCGCGCGTCAGTCGGCGCTGGCGCCGAAGATCTCAGGCTACATCACCGCCGTCCCGGTCACCGACAACCAGCATGTCGCGGCCGGCGACGTGATCGCCCGGCTCGACGACCGCGACTATCGCGTCGCGCTGGCGCAGGCCGAGGCGCAGGTCGCGGCCGCGCGCGCCAGCATTGAGAATGTCGATGCGCAGCTCGACGTGCAGCAGGCGCAGATTGCTGCCAACCAGGCGCAGGTCGACCAGGCGCAGGCGGCGCTGGTGTTCGCCCAGCAGCAGGCGACGCGCTACCAGCATCTGGAGCAATCCGGCTACGGCACCGTGCAGAATTCCGAGCAGTTCACCTCGCAGCTGCATCAGCAGCAGGCTGCGCTGTTGAGCGCGCAGGCGACGCTCAACCTCGCGCAGCGCCAGGTCGAGTCGCTGAAGGCGCAGCGCAAGAGCGCGGTCGCCAACCTCGCCCAGGCCGAGGCGCAACGCGACCAGGCCAAGCTCAATCTGTCCTATACGACGGTCACCGCCGCCCAGCCGGGCCGCGTCGTCAGCCTGTCGGCCGCGGTCGGCCAGTTCGCGCAGGCCGGCACCAACCTCACGATGTTCGTGCCCGACCAGACCTGGGTCACCGCGAACTTCAAGGAGATCCAGCTCGACAAGATGCGGCCGGGCGAGAAGGTGACGATGAAGATCGACGCCTATCCCGGACGCACCATCCAGGGCCATGTCGAGAGCGTGCAGCCGGGCTCCGGCACGGCGTTCTCGCTGCTGCCGGCGCAGAACGCCACCGGCAACTACGTCAAGATCGTGCAGCGCGTGCCGGTGAAGATCGTGATGGACAACCCGCCGGCCGACGTCGCGCTCGGCCCGGGCATGTCCGTCGTCCCGACGGTGCGGATCGATGCCGCGCCGTCCCTGTTCGAGCGCCTTGAGAAGTCGAGCCTCGGGAGGCTGTGATGAGTGCCGCCGCCATCGACGCCAAAGGCATTCCGGCTCCGAGCGTCACCGTCAATCCCTGGCTGATCGCCATCGTGGTCGCGCTCGCGAGCTTCATGGAGGTGCTCGACACCACCATCGCCAACGTCGCGCTGCCCTATATCGCCGGCGGCATGGGCGTGAGCGAGGACGAGGCCTCCTGGGTGGTCACCACCTATCTGGTGTCCAACGCCATCATACTGACCGCCTCCGGCTTTCTCGCCCGCACGCTCGGGCGCAAGACCTTCTTCCTGATCTGCCTCGGCATCTTCACGGTCAGCTCGATCCTGTGCGGTTTTGCACCCAATCTGAACGCGCTGCTGCTGTTCCGTATCCTGCAGGGTCTCGGCGGCGGCGGCATGGTGCCGGTTGCGCAATCGATTCTCGCCGACGCCTTCCCGCCGGCCAAGCGCGGGCAGGCGTTCGCGGTGTTCGGCATTGCCGTCGTGGTGGCGCCGGTGGTCGGGCCGACGCTCGGCGGCTGGCTGTCCGACAACCTCTCCTGGCACTGGTGCTTCCTGATCAACGCGCCGGTCGGCGTGTTCGCGATCGCGCTGATCGCGGCCGTGCTGCAGGAGTCCGCGACCGCGAAAGCCAAGGGAGCGCAGCCCCAGGACAACACGTTCGACTTCATCGGTTTCGGGCTGGTCGCGACCTTCCTCGGCGCGCTCGAGGTGGTGCTCGACCGCGGCCTCGAGGACGACTGGTTCGCCTCGCCCTTCATCATCACCTTTGCAGTGATCTGCGCCGCGGCGTTCGTGCTGATGATCCCGTGGGAGATGACCCGGCGCAATCCGATGATCGATCTGCGCATGGTCGCAACCCGGCAGTTCGGCGCCTGCTTCCTGGTGATGCTGGCGATCGGCGCCATCCTGCTCGCGACCACGCAATTCTTGCCGCAGCTGGTGCAGCAGGATTTCGGCTACACCGCGACCTGGGCCGGCCTCGTGCTCTCGCCCGGCGGCGTCGTCACCATGATGATGATGTTCGTGGTCGGCCGGCTCGCCGCCAGGGTGCAGCCGAAATACCTGATCGTTGCCGGCGCGCTGGTGATCGCCGCCTCTATGTACAGCATGACCAACGTGTATGCCGATCTCGGCTTCTGGTTCATGGCGCGCTCGCGCATGCTGATCGGCGTCGGCCTGCCGCTGATCTTCGTGCCGATCATGGCGGCGTCCTATGACGGCATTCCCGCTGGGAAGACCGACCAGGCCTCCGCGCTGATCAACGCGGCGCGCAACACCGGTGGCTCGATCGGCGTCTCGATCGTGTCCAACGTGCTGACGCATCGCCAGCAATTCCACCAGAGCCGGCTGGTCGAGCAGGTGACACCGTCCAGCCCGCAATACCAGGACACGCTGCACCAGGTCACCGACTTCTTCGTCGCCCAGGGCAGTTCGCTGGCGCAGGCGCACAGCCAGGCGATCCAGTGGATCGGACAGCAAGTGCAGGCCCAGGCGTCGTTCCTGTCCTACATGGATGCGTTCTGGGTCCTGATGCTGATCTCGCTCTCCGCCATCCCGCTGGCGCTGACCTTGCGCAAGGTCAAGCTCGGCGGCGGCCCCGCTCCCATCGGTCATTGATCCCGACGCCGGCATGGTGCGCTACGGCAAAATGCAGGCGTGGCGCGGCCGCGCTATCGACCGGACAGGTTCGCGCGCCACGCGCGGGCCTTCGCGGTCGTCTCCTCGACGAAACGCGTTTTGCCGTTGCGATAGGCCGCGATGTCCTCTCTTGAGGAGGCAGCAAGGGCCTGCTTGATCTCGGCGTAGGCACGGGACACCTCGGGGTGCGCGCGAAGATAGTCGCGAAACACCAGCAGCGTTTCCCAGCGCGGATTGGATGGCTCCATCAGATGCAGATGATGGGTCCACGGCCCCGGAGGGCCCTTGCGGAAGAACAACTCGCCGGGCAGCCACGTCGCGTATTCCGGTATGTAGTGGTAGCCGAGCGTATCGATCGGCTTGATGCAGCGCTCCCGTGCCTCCGCGAGGCTGGGGACACCGACCATCAGGTCGATGATCGGCTTCGACGGCAAGCCCGGAACCGCGGTGCTGCCGACATGCTCGATGGCCAGAGCCAGCGAGCCGAGCGCATGCTCGATCCTCGCGCGCTCCGTCTCGAACATGGCCGGCCAGTTAGGATCATACTCCAGGACAACGATTGGCCCGGCGCCGTATTTCTCCATGGCACACCCTGATTGCTTGCTGCGAAGTCCCTTCGCGGATCAATCAAACCATGATGAGGCTAGGTTCGACCAGAGGCGCGGCGCCGGTGGCCACGCCACCACAGGCCGAAGGCGATGGTGACCGCGGCGGCCAGCGAGAACCAGGTGATGGCGTACTGCATGTGGTCGTCCTTGAGCCGCACCTTGAGCGGTCCGGGCTTCGGCGTGCCGCTGTCGGGCACCGGCGCCTCGAGGTCGATGTAGAACGGCCCGACCTGGCCCCAGCCGAGCGCCTGCGCCATCGCGCGATGGTCGCGCACGAACCACAGCCGCTTCGCCGGATCTTCCTTCGGCGTCAGCCGGCCCGGCGGCTCGGGAAAGCGGATATAGCCCGTCAGCTCAACCGGCGCGCTGGTGACGAGGCGGCCGACCACGCGATCCTCGAAGGCGCGATCCTGCATCGTGTTCTGGACAAAGCCGGTGTTGATCACGACGGTCTCGCCGCTGGCGAGCTTCGCCGGCAGCAACGCCCAGGTGCCGGGACCCGAAATGTCGTCGCGCACGGCGGAGCCGGAGCTGAACACCATCGCGTCAGGCTGCTTCGCATAGGTCGCGGTCAGGGTCACGCGGCGGAATTCATCCTTGGCGGAGGTCAGCGTCGGCCATGCCGACGGCGGCGGCAGCGCCTCGGTCGGCGCGGCCAGCCGCGCCTCGAGCGCTGCGATCAGCGCGTGCTTCTCGACCCGGCGCTGCAATTGCCAGAAACCGAGGGCGATAAACACCGCGATCAGGATCAACGTGAAAATGCCGAAGCCGGCCGCGCTCGGCCGGCGCGTCGTCACATCATTCATTTCGGGTCGCGCTCGATCAATTGGCCTTCGGCGGCCTTGTGGTGGAATTGCAGCGCGATCAGAAGTGCCTTCATCGATCGTAGCGGCAGGATCGTTGTGACCAGGATCAACGGCAGCCACAGCGCGGCATGCACCCAGAACGGCGGCTGGTACTTCACCTCGACGATCAGCGCCGCCGCGACCACGATGGCGCCGGCCAGCATGATGACGAAGATCGCCGGCCCGTCGCCGGAATCGATGAAGGCGAAGTCGAGGCTGCAGGCCTGGCACCGCGGCGCCAGCGTCAGGAAGCCGGAATAGAGCTTGCCCTTGCCGCAGCGCGGGCAGCGGCAGGCGATGCCACGCAGTGCGCTCTCAGTGACGGTCGGCGGGGTATCGGTCATTTGGCTCCTTCCCCTCTCCCCTTGTGGGAGAGGGTGGCGAAATCGAGCGGAGCGAGATGTAGCCGGGTGAGGGGTCTGTCTCCGCGGATGGAGACCCCTCATCCGGCGCGGATTACATCCGCGCCACCTTCTCCCACAAGGGCAGAAGGGAAACAAAAAGGGGCGGCCATTCGGCCGCCCCCTCTTAGCACGTCGGCCGGCAATTAGTGTGCGCCGTGGGCCATCGTCTCGGCGCCGTGGCCCCAGACGTAGATGCAGATGAACAGGAACAGCCAGACCACGTCGACGAAGTGCCAGTACCAGGCGGCAAACTCGAAGCCGAGGTGCTGCTTCGGCGTGAAGTGGCCGGCATAGGCGCGGATCAGGCAGACCAGCAGGAAGATGGTGCCGACCAGCACGTGGAAGCCGTGGAACCCGGTCGCCATGAAGAAGGTCGCGCCATAGACGTTGCCGCCGAACGAGAACGTCGCATGGGCGTACTCATAGGCCTGCACGCAGGTGAAGAGGGCACCGAGGATCACGGTGAGGATCAGGCCCTGCTTGAGACCCTGGCGGTCGTTCTCCAGCAGCGCATGGTGCGCCCAGGTAACGGTGGTGCCCGAGGTCAGGAGCAGCAGCGTGTTGAGCAGCGGCAGATGCCAGGGATCGAAGGTCTCGATGCCGTGCGGCGGCCAGGTACCGGGAACGGAGCAGGCGCCCATCGCCGTGCCGGCGCCGCAGCCGAACACCGCATCGCGCGTGGCATGCACCGCGTCGGCCGGGAACAGCGCCGCATTGAAGAAGGCCCAGAACCAGGCGACGAAGAACATCACCTCGGAGGCGATGAACAGGATCATGCCGTAGCGGTGGCTGATCTGCACCACGCGGGTGTGGTCGCCCTTGTACTGGGCTTCCTTGATCACGTCGCCCCACCAGCTCGCCATCGTGTAGAGCACGCCGATGGTGCCGACGCCGAACACGATCGGGGCCGCGGAGAACATGTGGTGCATCCAGCCGATCGCGCCGAACGCCATGATGAAGGCCGAGATCGAGCCGACCACCGGCCACGGGCTCGGGTCGACGAGATGATAGTCGTGATGCTTGACTTGCGCCTCAGCCATTGCCGTCTCTCCATTCGCGTGCCGCAAGGCACGTCTTAAATCTTAAATTCCAAAACTAGCCGCCCTTGCGCTGCTCCGCCTCGCCCGCCGCCACGGGCTTTGGCGCGGCGTCGCGCACGGGGAAGAAGGTGTAGGACAGGGTGATCGTCTTCAGCGTGTCGTTCTCGCTGTCCTTGGCCAGCGCCGGATCGACATAGAACACCACGGCCATCTCGCGCTTTTCGCCCGGCGCCATGGTCTGTTCGGTGAAGCAGAAGCAGTTGATCTTCTGGAAATAGGCGCCGACCGTCAGCGGCGCGACATTGTAGGACGCCTGGCCGGTGGTGGTGCGCGCCGACTGGTTGGTGACGGTGTAGTAGACCGTGACCACCTGGCCGATCTTGACGTCGATCGTGTTCTGCTCCGGCTCGAACTTCCAGGGCAGGCCCGGCGCGACGTTGGAATCGAAGCTGACCGAAATGGTGCGCTCGAGCGGCGCATCCGAAGGCACCGAGGTCGCGACCTGGGTGGTGCCGTTGAAGCCGGTGGTGCGGCAGAACCAGTTGTAGAACGGCACGGCGGCGTAGGACGCGCCGACCATCAGCACCACGACGAAGCCGCAGATCGAGGCAACCACGGCGTCGCGCGTCAGCGTGCGGCGCGTGACCTTGGCGCCGTCACCCTGCTGCGGTCCCTGGTTCGCCATCTCACTCACAGCGGCCGCACCAGCACGGCCGGTCCCTTGACGAGGGTGACGGCGAAGAACAGCACGACCAGGATGCCGAGCGCGAGCGCGATGGCGATCGAGCGCTGGCGGCGGCTCTTGAGCTGCGCCTCGGTGAGGACGATTCCTTCTGGTTCGCGTTTCTCGTCCATTGATATCCCATGCGCCCCCATCTCGCCCCCCGGCTCCCTATCCGATGAAGACAGGCGCAATCGCGCGGACCACGACCTCGGCGAGGAGGATGGCAAACAGTGCGAACAGATAGAGGATCGAGAAGGCAAACAGCCGGCGCGTGGCGCGGTTGGCAGCCGTCCCCTCGCGGCGGCGATAGACTTCGATGGCCAGCCACAGCATGCCGGCGCCGAGCACCAGCGAGGTGACGCCGTAGATCGCGTCGAAATAGCCGAGCGGCCATGGCGCCAGCGCGATCGCGACCAGCACGATGGTGTAGAGCAGGATCTGCAGCCGGGTCGCGTCGGGACCGGCGACGACCGGCAGCATCGGAATGCCGGCGCGGGCATAGTCGTCGCTGCGGAACAGCGCCAGCGCCCAGAAATGCGGCGGAGTCCAGAAGAAGATGATCAGGAACAGGAGGATCGGCTCGACCGAGAGCGATCCGGTCGCGGCGGCCCAGGCCACCACCGGCGGCAAGGCACCGGCGGCGCCGCCGATCACGATGTTCTGCGCGGTCCAGCGCTTCAGCCACATCGTGTAGACCACGGCATAGAAGAAGATGGTGAAGGCAAGCAGTGCGCCCGCCACCCAGTTGACCAGGATGCCGAGCGTCATCACCGAGAAGAAGGCGAGCGTGATGCCGAACGCGGCCGCTTCGGTCTGCGTGATGCGGCCGCGCGGGATCGGCCGGTTGGCGGTGCGCGTCATCAGCGCGTCGACGTCGCCCTCATAGGCCATGTTGAGCGCGCCGGAAGCGCCGGCACCGACCGCGATGCACAGGATCGAGGTGAATGCCAGCACCGGATGCACGTGCACCGGCGCGATCATCAGCCCGACCAGCGCGGTGAAGATCACCAGCGACATCACGCGCGGCTTCAACAGCGCGATGTAGTCGCCCACTTCGGCCTCGGAAATCCGGGGCAGCTCGATGGCGTTGTGATCGACAACCGACAAGATCAGGTCTCGCTTCTCTCAAAAGGCGCGGCGCACCCTTAAAGTGCGCCGCGTTGTCGTGGACTTACTGCACGCGGGGCAGCACTTCGAACTGGTGGAATGGCGGCGGCGAGGCCAGCGTCCACTCCAGCGTGGTCGCACCGGCGCCCCACGGATTGTTCGCGGCCTGCTCCTTGCGGACGAAGGCATCGATCACGCCGTAGATGAAGATCAAGACGCCGATGCCGGAGATGTAGGAGCCCCAGGAGGAGATCAGGTTCCAGCCGGCGAACGCATCCGGATAGTCGACATAGCGGCGCGGCATGCCCGACAGGCCGAGGAAGTGCTGCGGGAAGAACACCAGGTTGACGCCGACGAAGGTGAACCAGAAGTGCAGCTTGGCGACACGCTCCGAGTACATGTAGCCGAACATCTTCGGGAACCAGTAGTACCAGCCGGCGAAGATGCCGAACACGGCGCCGAGCGACAGCACGTAGTGGAAGTGCGCCACCACGTAGTAGGTGTCCTGCAGCACGCGGTCGACGCCGGCATTGGCCAGCACGACGCCGGTGACGCCGCCGACGGTGAACAGGAAGATGAAGCCGATCGCCCAGATCATCGGCGCCTTGAACTCGATGGAGCCGCCCCACATCGTGGCGATCCACGAGAAGATCTTCACGCCGGTCGGCACCGCGATCACCATCGTGGCGGCGACGAAATAGGCCTGCGTCGCCGAGGACATGCCGACGGTGTACATGTGGTGCGCCCACACCACGAAGCCGATGCCGCCGATCGCGACCATGGCGTAGGCCATGCCGAGATAGCCGAACACGGGCTTGCGCGAGAAGGTGGAGACGATTTGGCTGATCATGCCGAAGGCGGGCAGGATCAGGATGTACACTTCGGGGTGGCCGAAGAACCAGAACAGATGCTGGAACAGCACCGGGTCGCCGCCGCCGTCAGCGGCAAAGAAGGTGGTGCCGAAATTGCGGTCGGTCAGCAGCATGGTGATCGCACCGGCGAGCACCGGCAGCGACAGCAGCAGCAGGAACACGGTAACCAGGATCGACCACACGAACAGCGGCATCTTGTGCAGGGTCATGCCCGGCGCGCGCATGTTGAAGATCGTGGTGATGAAGTTGATGGCGCCGAGGATCGACGAGGCACCCGCGAGATGGAGCGAGAGAATTGCGAAATCGACCGCCGGTCCCGGATGGCCCGAGGTCGACAGTGGCGCATACATGGTCCAGCCCGCGCCGACGCCGTTGGCGCCCGGCTCACCCTCGACGAAGGTGGACATCACCAGCAGCGCGAACGAGGCCGGCAGCAGCCAGAACGAGATGTTGTTCATGCGCGGGAACGCCATGTCGGGCGCGCCGATCATCAGCGGCACCATCCAGTTGCCGAAGCCGCCGATCATGGCCGGCATGACCATGAAGAAGATCATGATCAGGCCGTGCGAGGTCACGAACACGTTATAGGTGTGCGTCTCGTGGAATATCTGGACGCCCGGATACATCAACTCGGCACGGATCGCGATCGACATCGCCGCGCCGATGATGCCCGCGATCACCGCAAAGATCAGGTACATCGTACCGATGTCCTTGTGGTTCGTGGAGTAGAGATAACGCCGCCATCCGGTCGGATGGTGGGCGTGATCATCATGGGCGTGATCGTCGTGTGTCGCTGCGCCTGTCGCCATGTTCAAAATCCTGCCTTGCAGTCCCTCTTGGACCTTGCGGTCCCGTCGCCCTTATTCCATCCGCGCCGTAAGCCGTGAGGCTTACTGCGCCGCCTGACCAGCCGAGGCGTAGGAATTCGCCGGGTTGGTCGCAAACTTCTTCTTCGCGCCTTCAACCCAGGTCGCGAATTCCTGGTCGCTGACGACCCTGACCGCGATCGGCATGAAGGCATGGTCCTTGCCGCACAGTTCCGAGCACTGTCCGTAGAACACGCCGGTCTTGGTGGCCTTGAACCAGCTCTCGTTGAGGCGGCCGGGGATCGAGTCGATCTTCACGCCGAAGGCCGGCACCGCGAAGGAGTGGATCACGTCGGCACCGGTGGTCTGGATCCGCACCACCTTGTTGACCGGGACCACCATCTCGTTGTCGACGCCGAGCAGGCGCGGCTGCTTGTCCTTGTCGAGCAGCGAGTCGAACTCGAACTTGCCGTTATCCGGGTAGGCGTAGGACCAGTACCACTGCTTGCCGGTGACCTTCACCGTGAGGTCCGGCTTCGGCACGTCGAGCTCCAGGAACAGCAGGCGGAACGACGGCACCGCGATGCCGACCAGGATCAGCACCGGGATCAGCGTCCAGGCCACCTCGATCAGCGTGTTGTGGGTGGTCCGGGAGGGGACCGGGTTGGCCTTGGCGTTGAACTTCACCACCACGATGATGAGCAGCGCGAGCACGAACAGCGTGATCAGGGTGATCAGCACCAGCAGGAAATTGTGAAACCAGATGATGTTTTCCATCACCGGGGTCACGCCTTCCTGCAGCGTGTGCTCCCACGGCGCCGGCTGCCCCATTTCGGCGAAGGCCGATCCCGCGGCGACAGACGCCACACCCGCCACCGCCAACCCCAGCAATTGCCTGCCCAACCGGCCAATCGACATCTTCATGCCGCTCGCGCTCCCTTGCACTATTCCCCAAAGCACCCCCGGCATGTGGCCGAAAATGCAGCACGATCCGCCCTGACAAACGGCCTTCCGGACATACCCGTCTCTGAGTCAAGGTGGGTACGGGAGCCAGATCGCTAGAACGCGTCGAAATCCAGCCTCTCAAACCATAATTCTCCGGCGCTCGCAATGCAGTAGTGGGGCCGAAAGCCATGCGCCTGCGATGAAGCTGCCGGTTGCGATTTTTCCCGCAAAATCAAGCGAAAGCACTTGGACCAATTGTCCATGCCGCTTGACAGGGGGATTACCGGATGTACCCACAGACAGGGCAGCGCACAGGAACCTGATTCGCTGCGGGCTGCCCCAATCCGGCGCGAGAATGGCTTCACGATCGCCTTCAAGGCGCCGTCATTGCGGTATCAGTCGACGCCTGAGCATGATCCGGAAAAGTGGAAACCGGTTTTCCGAAAGATCATGCTCAAACAAGAAGATGAGATCATGATTCGCTTCCGGGAAGCGCATCGTGGCGCGCGTGCTACCGGCGGCCGGACGGCCGGACCGACCGAACATCTATAAGGATCGACCCGGATGGGCGCTTCGAACATTCGTTTGACGATGGCCAGCTGGCTCGGCGGCCACGCGATTCTGGCCCTCTGCCTCGGCCTTTCCGTTGGCCTTTCTCTTAGCCTGACCCAGCCTGCGAACGCGCAAGGCGCGGTGCGCTCGGTCCATGGCGACTGGCAGATTCGCTGCGACACTCCGCCCGGCGCCCAGGCCGAGCAATGCGCGCTGATCCAGAGCGTGGTAGCGGAGGACCGCTCCAACGCCGGCCTGACCGTGATCGTGCTGAAGACCGCCGACCAGAAGAGCCGCCTGATGCGCGTGGTTGCCCCGCTCGGCGTGCTGCTGCCCTCCGGCCTCGGCCTCAAGCTCGACAATCAGGACGTCGGCCGTGCCGGTTTCGTCAGATGCCTGCCCAATGGCTGCGTCGCCGAGGTCGTGATGGACGACAAGCTGCTCGGCCAGCTCAAGAACGCCAAGACCGCGACCTTCATCATCTTCGAGACGCCCGAGGAAGGGATCGGCTTTCCGCTCAGCCTGAATGGCCTGGGCGAGGGATATGACAAATTGCCCTAGGGCCCCGAGCGGCACAGGGAAGCGTAGCCCGGATGGAGCGCAGCGCAATCCGGGGCCGCTCTCATCGCGGATTGACCAGTCCCGGATTTCGCTGCGCTTCATCCGGGCTACGCCATCTCAGCGGACGCCGGCGTAATAGTCGAACAACCCGCTCGCCTCGGCGGACAGCCAGTCCGCCTCTCCTGTCATGTAGCCCACGACCTGCCCGGTGATGCCGATCAAAAATGAGATCGGCATGCCGTAGAGCGCGAACGGCGTATTGACCTCGGCGACGTCGACGCGCGACACGAGGCCGCCCGGATCGAAGCCGACCGCGAGGTGGCGCAGCTTGAGCTGCTTGACGTAGGGCGCGACCAGCGCGCGGTTGCGATCGGTGCTGACAGCGACGACCACGAGATCGCTGCGGCCGCTGGCGGCGAGGCGATCCAGCATCGGCAGTTCGGTCCGGCACGCCGCGCACCAGGTGGCCCAGAAGTTCACCAGCACCATCCTGCCTTTGAACGCGGTGAGATCGATCGCGCCGCCGGCGAGCGCCGGGATCGCGACCGGCGGCACCGGGCGGGCGCCTTCGACCTGCGTGAACTGATGCCGGATGGTGCCGAATTGCGGCGGTCCCGACGCTGCGCGCGCAGCTCCGGTGGGCATTGCGAGCGAGGCGCCGGCGCCAATCATTCCGGCAACGACCGCGCGGCGCGTCGGTGCGTGAGCTGACGTCATGACAAGTTCTCCGCTTGGCTTGATGGCCACATCGCTCAGGACCGGATGTAGGACCAGCCGGCTTCCTGCAATTCGATGATGCGCCCGGGCCCGTTCGGCACCAGGTCGACATGATCGAGCAGCACCAGCGGATGTCCCTCGGCGCGCTCCATGCCGAGCTTGGTGGCTTCGCAGACAACCAAGCGGATGTCGGGCGTGAGCCCCCGCACCACCCGCAGCAGATCCTTCACCGGCGAGGTATCGGCGCGCAGCATGTGGACGCCAGCATTGTAGGCGACGACCTCGATCTCGAACGGCTCGTTGCGCTCCCGATAATATTTCGGGAGGTTGAGCGCGGTCGAGATCAGCGCCCGCATCGTGGTCGGGTCGTCGCTGTTGATCGGCAGCACCAGGCGGTGCATGCGCGGCTCCGGCTTCTTCGGCTCGGGTTTGGAGACCGCCGCGACCGAACCGGTGAGCAGCATTGTCGCGGCGAACGGCACCGCGAAGGCCAGCACCAGCCCGGTCACGACCGTCAGCGTGCGGCGAGAGATGCGCATCGCGCTCGCCTCACGGCGCGCTCGCGAGCAGGGCGAACTGGTTGCGCTTGGCGTAGGCGACGATCGCACTCAATGTCAGCAGCACGAGGGCGGGCACCGGCGAGCCGCCGATCACGAACAGATGCGTGATGGTGGCGCCGACCATGATGCAGCTGAGCAGCACGCCGCCGAACGCCGCGACCGGGGGCAGCAGGATCAGGACCGCGCCGAGCAGCTCCAGCAATCCGGTGAAATAGCGGAACCACTGACCGAGCCCGATATGCTCGAATTCCTCGACCAGCATAGGCACACCGTAGAGCTTGGCGGCGCCCGCGGCGGCAAAGGCCAAAGCGAGCAGTCCCCTGACGACCCAGAGGCTGACGGATTTCCAGCGCGACGGCGCCGCGGCAACTGCAACTGACATTGATGACTCCCGAATTGTTCGTAAGGCCGGACCGCGGCCACCCGACCGATCGGCGGCTGGCCCGCGGCTTTCGGTGGTCTAAATTCGGGAGTAAGATGAAAAGAACAAGTAGGATGCTTTTTGTGAGGTAGTATGAAAAAACTGACTATTGAGCCTGCCGAGCCTCCGGCGGCGTCCGAGCCGTGCAACGGCGACCTGTCGGCGCAATTTCATCGCGCGCTGTCGGTGCTGGCCGGAAAATGGAAGGGCGACATCCTCTGGCAACTGGTCGAGCGCAAGCGGCGGTTCGGCGAGCTGCGCCAGTCGATCCCCGGCGTGACCCAGCACATGCTGACCACGCAGCTGCGCGATCTCGAGGCCAACGGCCTCGTCAAGCGCACGGTCTATCCCGAGGTGCCGCCCCGGGTTGAGTACGAGATGACGCCGTCCGCCAAGGCGCTCAAGCCGGTGTTCGACGAACTGTACCGCTGGGCACAGGAGCATGGCTTTCCGACCTCGGCGCAGGGCACCGCAGAGCCGAAGCCGCAATCGGGCGATGCAGCCGAGCGCGAAGGCCAGCCGTCGAAGGCGGATCGGCGCTCAAGGTGATGACGACAAGGTGAGGACGCCGACGGGGCACTGTGATCGACCGCATAGCCGCAGGCACTCCCGGTTTGCCATCCCAACCACTATCTTTGGTGATCGCCGTCCGGGTCTGAACCGGGACCGGTACAGGTTTCCGGGTTGTAAGATGAGTTTTCCGCTCGTCTCTGCTTCAATCCCCCGAAATCCCTGCTGCGGGTTCCCCACTGGCAATCAGTAGCGCTTCAAGCAAGGATGACGAGGAATCGCCAAGCAATCGCATTGCGTCGGAGTGACCATGACCAATCCCGCCACGACCTCCCTGCTCGACCGCGCCAATCTGGACCGCGATGCTGTCCGCCGCGAGGTGTCGCGCGGCCTTGAAGGCGCCGACGACGGCGAGCTGTTCCTGGAGTTCGGGCAGACCGAGGCGCTGGTGTTCGACAACGGAAGGCTGAAGCAGGCGACCTATGACACCTCGCAGGGCTTCGGCCTGCGCGCGGTCAAGGACGACGCGGTCGGCTATGCGCATTCCTCCGACGTCTCGATCCCGGCGCTGATCCGCGCCGCGGATGCGGTCGCGGCCGTGCGCGGCGGCTATGCCGGCACTTTCGCCGCGGCGCCCGCCCACACCAACGTCAAGCTCTATGGCGACGAGAACCCGCTGGATGGCCCGGCGTTCGAGGCAAAAGTAAAACTGCTCGGCGAGATCGACGCCTATGTCAGGGACAAGGACCCGCGGGTGCGGCAGGTCTCCGCCAGCCTCACTGCGACCTGGCAGGTGGTCGAGATCCTGCGGCCCGACGGCGAGAGCTATCGCGACATCCGCCCGCTGGTGCGCGTCAACATCTCGGTGGTCGCCGGCCAGGGCGACCGGCAGGAGAGCGGCAGCAAGGGCTATGGTGGCCGCGAGGGCTATGCCCGCTTCATCGAGACCAAGGCCTGGCGCGACGCCGCCGACGGCGCGCTGCGCGAGGCGCTGGTCAATCTCGAATCGGTGCCGGCGCCCGCCGGCGAGATGGACGTGGTGCTCGGCGCCGGCTGGCCCGGCGTGATGCTGCATGAGGCCGTCGGCCATGGGCTCGAGGGCGATTTCAACCGCAAGCAGACCTCCGCCTTTGCCGGCCTGATGGGCCAGCAGGTCGCGGCCAAGGGCGTCACCGTGGTCGACGACGGCACCATGGCCTCGCGCCGCGGCTCGCTGTCGATCGACGACGAGGGCACGCCGACCAACCGCACCGTGCTGATCGAGGACGGCATTCTGGTCGGCTACATGCAGGACCGCCAGAACGCCCGGCTGATGGGCATGAAGCCGACCGGCAACGGTCGGCGGCAGAGCTATGCCCACGTGCCGATGCCGCGCATGACCAACACCTACATGCTGTCGGGCGACCGCGACCCGGCCGAGATCATCGCCTCGGTGAAGAACGGCATGTACGCCGCCAATTTCGGCGGCGGCCAGGTCGACATCACCTCGGGCAAGTACGTGTTCCAGTGCACCGAGGCCTACAAGATCGAGAACGGCAGGCTCGGCGCGCCGCTGAAGGGCGCCATGCTGATCGGCAACGGACCGACCGATCTCCACAGGATCACCATGATCGGCAACGATCTTGCGCTGGATACGGGAATCGGCACCTGCGGCAAGAACGGCCAGGGCGTGCCGGTCGGCGTCGGCCAGCCGACGCTCAGGATGGAACGGATTACGGTCGGAGGAACGGGCTAGTGAGCAGCGGAAACGAAGTCGTGACGGCCAAGCCGACCAGCTGGCGCGGGCAGGCCGTGCAACTGGCCGCGATCGTGGCCGTCGTGTTCCTCGCCAAGGGCGCGATCGCCGAGCCGTTCTACGTGCCGTCGGGATCGATGGAGCCGACGCTGCTGATCGGCGACGCGCTGGTCGCCTCGAAATATCCCTATGGCTACGGCGCGGCCTCGCTGCCGATCCAGATCACGCTGCCTGAAACCGGCCGCGTGTTCGGCGAGACGCCGAAGCGCGGCGACGTCGTCGTGTTCCGCTGGCCGGGCGACCGCTCGCAGGCCTGGGTCAAGCGCGTGGTCGGGCTGCCCGGCGACCGCATCCAGATGCGGCAGGGTCAGCTCTTCATCAACGATCATGCGGCGACGCTGAAGCCCGACGGCACCGGCTTCGCCGAAGACGATCGCGGCGGCGGCGAGGAGGCGTACCGCTATATCGAGACGCTGCCGAACGGCGTCAACCACGCGATCTTCAAGATCCGCGACAACGGCCGGCTCGACAATACCCAAGAGGTGACGGTGCCGCCGGGCAAACTGTTCGTGCTCGGCGACAACCGGGACAATTCCGCCGACAGCCGCGTGCCGGTGCGCGACGGCGGCGTCGGGCTGTTGCCGATCGACAATCTGATCGGCCGCGCCGACGCCGTGGTCGGCTCCTGGGACCTCGGCATCCGCAGCCAGCCGGTCTGGACCTGGCTCTCAGGCTTCCGCCTCGCGCGCTTCTTCACCTCGGTGCAGTAGACGCGTAGCCCGGATGGAGCGCTGCGCAATCCGGGATCTCCCACTCGGCAAGATGTCCCGGATTTCGCTTCGCTCCATCCGGGCTACATTCCTTGCGGGATGATAGTCGTGACCTTCGACGACATCAGGCACATCGCGCTGGCATGGCCGGAGGTCGAGGACGGCTCTTCCTACGGCACGCCGGCGCTGAAGGTGCGCAACAAGATGATGGTGCGGCTCAAGGAGGACGGCGACAGCCTGGTGATGCCGGGCGTCCCGCCGGAGGAGCGCGACATGCTGGTCGAGCATCAGCCCCAAGTGTTCTACTTCACCGATCACTACCGCGACTACCCGACGGTCCTGATCCGCCTGTCGAAGGCCAAACGTCAGACCGTCGAGCCCTTGCTGCGCCGGCACTGGCGCACGCTGGCGTCGAAGAAGGCGGTCCGGGACTACGACGCGACCGCCTCGTCGTGACGCAGGACGAATTCCTCGCAGCCGCGCTGCGCAACCCGGCCAATCAAGCCATCACCGACGAGCTGTACCGCCTCGGTCTGCCCGATGCGTGGCTGGTCGCCGGCTGCCTGGTGCAGACCGTGTGGAACGTGCTGACCAGCCGGCCGCTCGATCATGGCATCAGCGACCACGTCGCCGGCATGATCGTGCGGCCGAACCGGACCGCGAACTTTTCGCCGGCGAACTATGCGACGAAGGCGGCGCGCTGGAAGGCGCTCTGGCCCGAGATCACGGTGCTGGCGGCGGAGTAGCCCGTCGTCGCGTAGCCCGGATGAAGCGCAGCGAAATCCGGGGCAGGCCCATCCACGGTGAGCGCGGTCCCGGATTACGCTTCGCTCCATCCGGGCTACGGATTCACCGCACCACGCCCGACGTGAACCCCGCCTTGCGGCGCGGCGGCTTGATCTCTTTCTTCAGGAAGCAATGCGCGTCGCGGCCGGCATAGCCGGGCCGGGCGTAGGTCCATGCGCGGCACTTGTTGTCGGCGGTGCAGGCGGCCTGGCAGGCCTCGTCGCCGTCGCTGCTCTTCAGCTCGAAATTCTTGTAGTCGCCGCCGAGCCGGTCGATCGAAGTTTCGATAGGGCCGTTGCGCGGTTCGACCACGCCCGCGCCGCGCACCCCGGAGACGCAGCAGACGTTCTGCACCCGTGGCGGCACGGTGCTCTTCAGCCAGCACACCGCCCCATTATTGGCGTCGGTCGGATAGTTGAAGCTCCAGGCGCGGCAACGGCGGTCACGCTCGCAGGTCAGCGCGCAATCGGCCGGATCGCCCGTCGTCACCGGCGCGTTGAGATAGTCGCCGCCGGGGCGGTCGAAATTGGTCTGCGCCAATGCCGGGCGCGCGACGACCGCGGCCGCAAGGGCCGCAAACATCACCACACACGCCCTAAAGAGGCGGCCTATCCCCATGAGATTGCTTTCAAATTCGCGCAGCCCCGCGCGTTTCGCGGGGCGTCATTTGAACGCCATGAACCTGTACGGCGGATGAACGGCGGGTGCGACACCACCGCCGTCCGCGCGCGCCTCACGCCCGGATTGGGGCCGAGCGGGGATTAGAAGGCGTATTCCTGGTAGGCCGGTTCCACCGAGCCCTTCCACGGACCGTTGAACTTCTCCAGCATCTCCTCGGCCGGCGAGCGGCCGGCCTCGATGATACGCTCGAGCGGTTCGAGGAAGCGGCTCTCGTCGCGTCCGAGATGATCGATCCGGCCGCGCCGCCGCAATCCGGCATGCGACAGGATCAGGCATTCCTTGGCGATCTCGAACAGATAGCGGTCCTTGATCCGTGACTTGAAGCCGAAACGCGGCACGTCGTCACGCAGCGCCTGCCGCTCCGGCGCGCTCCAGTGGCGGACGATGTCCCAGGCGGCATCAAGGCTGTCATTGTCGTAGAGCAGCCCGACCCAGAACGCCGGCAGCGCCGGCAGCCGGCCCCACGGCACACCGTCGGCGCCGCGCATTTCGAGGTAACGCTTCAACCGCACCTCGGGGAAGATCGTCGAGAGGTGATTGGCCCAGTCCGACAAGGTCGGGCGCTCGCCCGGGAAGGCGGCGTTCTTGCCGGCGAAGAAATCCCGGAACGAGGAGCCGGAGACGTCGATATATTCCTCGCCGCGCTTGACGAAATACATCGGAACGTCGAGCGCGTAATCGACATAGCGCTCGAAGCCCATGCCGTCCTCGAACGCGAACGGCACCATGCCGCTGCGCGCATTGTCGGTGTCGCGCCAGATCTCGGAACGGAACGACAGGAAGCCGTTGGGCTTGCCTTCGGTGAACGGCGAGTTGGCGAACAAGGCGGTCGCGATCGGTTGCAACGCCAGCGACACGCGCAGCTTCTTCACCATGTCGGCTTCGGAGGAGAAGTCGAGATTGGTCTGCACCGTGCAGGTCCGGAACATCATGTCGAGGCCGTATTTGCCGACCTTCGGCATGTAGTTTCGCATGATCTTGTAACGCCCCTTGGGCATCACGGGGATCTGCGCGCGCGACCAGGACGGCGTCATGCCGAGGCCGAGGAAGCCGATCCCGAGCGGGGTTGCGATCTCCCGCACCTGCGCCAGATGCGCCATCAATTCCGACTGCGTCTGATGCACGGTTTCGACCGGCGCGCCCGACAATTCGAACTGCCCGCCCGGCTCGAGCGAGATCGCGCCGCCGCCGGTGACGTCATAGAGGCCGATGATGTTGCCGCGCTCCATGATCGGCTCCCAGCCGAGCAAGAGCTTCATGCCCTCGAGCAGCGCGCCGATGCCCTTGGCGCCTTCATAGGGCACGGGCTGATGGCCCTCGAGCGTGAACGGAGTCTTCTCGTGCTCGGTGCCGATCCGGAATTCGGACTCAGGCTTCACGCCGGCTTCAAGCCACGCCACGAGTTCGTCGCGCGACTGCAGCGGCGTCATGTCGATCTGGTCACGCGCCATAGATAATCCAACTCAAGGGCGCTTCGATCGAAGGCGCGCGGTGGCAGGGACATCCGCGAGCCACAACGGCTGCGGATGATGGAATCAGCAATATCATCGGGCAGGCACGCCGTCTCGCGCGGGCGCAGCCTTGCTATCAGCCTTGGTCTCGTTCTTGACGTCGCCTTTGGCGTCGCCGCAGGCGCAGCCGAGCCGGTCGAGCAGACCGCATAGCCTGCTTGCGTCGGCGTCGGATAATTTGGAGCCGACATGCTTGTCGATCGCGGCGGAATAGGCGTTCCACATCTTCTTCTGCAGCTCGCGTCCAGCGTCGGTGATCTCGACGAACTGGCCGCGCTTGTCGATCTTGCATTCGCGGCGGGCGGCGAGCCCCTCGTCGACCAGCTTGTCGATCAGCCGCGAGGTCGAATATTGCGGGATCAGCATCTGGCGCTCGAGCTCGACCGGGCGCAGCTCGCCCGACGGCGCGCGGGACAGCTCAAGCAAGGCGTCATACCAGGCGAGCGGCGGAAAACCGGCCTTCTTCAAATCCTGCTCGACGCAGTCCAGCACCCGGCTCGGCACCCGCATCAGGCGGATCCAGGCGGCCGTCGCCTCGCTCGATAGCTTGCGTTTCATGGTCTAGCTCATAGGGTCCCGGCACCGACTGTACCGCACTGAATGCATCTGCATCAATCTTGACTATTTCATGCAGGCGCATGTAGGCAATCCCTCTCCGGACGCCAAGAACAAGGGAAGGAATACCCCTATGAAGCTTTATTACACCCCCGGTGCCTGCTCCCTCTCCCCCCATATCGCCCTGCTCGAGGCCGGGCTGCCCTACGACCTAGTCAAGGTCGATCTCCGCGCCAAGAAGCTCGAAAACGGTGACGATTTCCTCCAGGTGAACCCCAAGGGCCAAGTGCCGGCGCTGGCGCTGGATACCGGCGAGATGGTCACCGAGGGGCCGATCATCATCCAGATGATCGCCGACAAGGCCGCCGACAAGAGGCTGGCGCCGGCGAGGGACTCCAACGAGCGCTACAAGCTGCTCGAATGGCTGAACTACACCACGACCGAGCTGCACAAGAATCTCGGCCCGATGTTCTCGCCCGTGCTCGCCGACGACGCCAAGGCCTTCTTCAAGGACCGCGCCATGGGCAAGTTCAAATATGTCGAGAGCCAGCTCGCCGGACGCGACTATCTGATGGGCAACCAGTTCACGGTCGCCGACGGCTACCTCTTCACCATGATCATGTGGGCGCAGGACCGGCTCGGCTTCGATCTCTCCGGCCTGCCTAACGTGACCGCCTACAAGGCCCGCGTCGCGGCGCGCCCGAAGGTGCAGGAGGCGCTGAAGAAGGAAGGCCTGCTCAAGGCGGCCTGAGCTCGCGCCGAACACGGCCGGCCTCGTGGCACCACGCGGCCGGCCCCTTGCCGACAATTTTCGACAGGAAGAAGCTGGCCACGACCCATCTGCTGCCGGGCATGCCGGTTGAGGTGTTTGTTCCGACCGCCGAGCGGACGGTGCTCTCCTGTCTGATGAAGCCGCTAGCCAACCGGGTCCATCGCGCCTTCAGGGAGAAATGAACGGTGCAAACCTTCAGGACGTGCTGGAACAAAATCAATTTAATCGGCATTCTACCGATTAAGACTACTTTCGGCTGAGGGCGTGGCCGTCCTTGTTCGAGCGATCCAACTAACCGACTATGACCTGCGGCGCGCCCTCCGCTCCAACTGGTCTAAAAATGTGACGATCGCCTTTACCCTTTTATTGACCAGCACCCTGGTTGGGCTGGCAACCAGTTTGTACTTTCGGGTTTGGACATTGATGCTGGAGTCGCCGCTGGTCGCGGTGCTCGCGGCGATCGTGCTCCAATCCGACGGCTTTTCCTTTGCCACCGGCGCGCCGATCGTCGTCGCCTGTCTTGCCTTCAACCAGTTCGCCTATCTCGCCGGCGCCCTGCTCTCGCCGGAGATTAACGGCTCAATGGCGGAAGAAATTGACGGCCTGCCAGACCGTCGCGGCGAGCACGATATCCGCGGCCAGAACGAGTAGCGCGAGGCCGGCCCATGACGGGCCCTTGCCCCGCAGACGCAGCGGCTTCCGCCACCTCGACGACCGCAGGGAAGACAAGGAATCCTTCGCCGCGATCTCCGCGGCACCTTCCTTGAACGCAGAACTCATCGCACGACACCCTCACGCTGATCGTCGCCCCGGCGATCGACGAGCAAGAGTGATGCCAGCAGCGTGGTGCCAGTGGGGAACGAGCGTGGCGGGACTTTGACGCGCATGACCGTCGCGCAACAGGATCAAGTCGGATCGATGACCGGCTTGATCCTGCGCGAGTTCGCCCCAGAAGTTCACGCCGCCTGCTTCTTCGGCGGGAAGCGGCCGTAGAAGGTTTCGCCCTTGGCGGCCATCTCCTCGAGCAGCTTCGGCGGCGTGAAGCGCGAGCCGTACTTCTTCTCGAAGCTGTGGCAGAGCGCGACGAAGTTCTTGGTGCCCATGAAGTCGATGTAGGACAGCGCACCGCCGGTGAATGGCGCGAAACCGAAGCCGAGGATCGACCCGACATCGGCCTCCCGCACGTCGGTGATGACGTGATCCTCGACGGTGCGCGCGGCCTCCACCGCCTGCACCACCAGGAAGCGCTGCTTCAATTCCTCGACGCTGAGCGTGTCGGGATCGAGCTGCTTCGGCTGCAGATTGGCGAGCCCCGGCCACAGGCTCTTCTGGCCCTTGCCCTTCTCGGGATAGTCGTAGAAGCCCTTGCCGTTCTTGCGGCCGAAGCGGCCCTGCTTCTCGACCATCTCGACCATCAGCTTCTTCTGCGCCTGGTCGATCGCGTTGGGGCCGAGATCGGCCTCGGTCGCCTTGGTGATCTTCAGGCCAAGATCGAGCGCGACCTCGTCCTGCAGCGACAGCGGCCCGACCGGCATGCCGGCCATCTTGGCGGTGTTCTCGATCATCGCCGGCGGCACGCCCTCGAGCAGCATCTCGTTGCCCTCGGAGATGTAACGCATCACGCAACGGTTGGCGAAGAAGCCACGGGAGTCGTTCACCACAATGGGCGTCTTGCCGATCGCGCGCACATAGTCGAGCGCGGTCGCCAGCGCGACGTCGCCGGTGTTCTTGCCGAGGATGATCTCGACCAGCATCATCTTCTCGACCGGCGAGAAGAAGTGGATGCCGATGAACTTGCCCTGATCCTTGAACTCCTCGGCCAGCGAATTGATCGGCAGCGTCGAGGTGTTGGAGGCGAAGATCGCGCCCGGCTTCAGCAGCGGCTGCGCCTTGGCATAGGTATCCGCCTTGACCTTGCGATCCTCGAACACCGCCTCGATGACGAGGTCGCAGTCCGAGATCACGTTGTAGTCTGATGTGGCCGAGATCCGCGCCAGGATGGCATCGGCCGCGTCCTGCTTCATCCGTCCCTTGGCGATCAGGCCGTCGACCACGGTCTTGGCGTGGCCCTTGCCCTTGTCGGCGCTTTCCTGGTCGCGATCGACCAGCACGACGTCGATGCCGGCCTGCGCCGAGACATAACCGACACTGGCGCCCATGAAGCCGGCGCCGATCACGGCGAGCTTCTTGACCTTGGTCGGCGGCACGCCCGCCGGGCGGCGGGCGCCCTTGTTCAGTTCCTGCATCGACAGGAACAGCGAGCGGATCATCGCCGCCGCTTCCTTCGAGCGCAGCACCTTGGTGAAGTAGCGCGACTCGACCCGCAGCGCGGCGTCGATCGGCAGCTGCAGGCCCTCATAGACGCAGCTCATGATGGCGCGCGCGGCCGGATAATTGTCGTAGGTCTCGCGGCGATAGATCGCATTGCCGGCCGGGAACATCTGCATGCCCATCTTGGAGAAGACGGGGCCGCCGGGCAACTTGAAGCCCTTCTCGTCCCACGGCGCGACCGCCTTGCCGCCGCCCTTGATCCAGTCCTTCGCGGCCTTGATCAGGTCGGCCGCCGGCACCACCGCGTGAATCAGGTTGAGTGCCTTGGCGCGGGTGAGATTGACCGCCTCACCCTTGAGCAGCAATTGCATCGCGTCCGCCGGCTGCACAAGACGCGGCACGCGCTGGGTGCCGCCGGCGCCAGGGAACAGGCCGACCTTGATCTCGGGCAGGCCGAGCCGGGTCTTCGGGTTCTCGGCCGCGACGCGGTAGTGGCAGGCCAGCGTGATCTCGAAGCCACCGCCGAGCGCAAGCCCGTTGATCGCGGCGACCCACGGCTTGCCCGAGGTCTCGATCGCGCGGAACGACTGCGACATCTGGCGGCTCTGCTCGAACAGCATCTGGTTCGCGGCTTCCTCGCCCTTCTCCTTGAAGAGCTGCGCGTAAGAGCGGTTCATGCCCTCGAGCATCGAGAGGTCGGCGCCGGCGCAGAACGCCTCCTTGGCCGAGGTGATCACGACGCCCTTGATCGCGGCATCGCTGGTCGTCTGCTTGATGATCTCGCTGATCTCCTGGGTCGAGATCTCGTCGAACACGTTCATCGAGCGATCTGGGATGTCCCAGGTGACGAGCGCAATGCCGTCGGCGTCGACGTCGAACTTGAAATTCTTGTAAGCCATGTTGCTCGCTCCCCTCGCCTCAGACGCGCTCGATGATGGTGGCGGTGCCCATGCCGCCGCCGATGCACAGCGTCACCAGCGCCGTTTCCTTGTTGGTGCGCTCGAGCTCGTCGAGCACGATGCCGAGGATCATCGCGCCGGTCGCCCCTAGCGGATGGCCGAGCGCGATCGCGCCGCCATTGACGTTGATCTTGGCGTTGTCGATGTCGAACGCCTGGATGTAGCGCAGCACCACCGAGGCGAAGGCCTCGTTGAGCTCGAACAGGTCGATGTCCGACTTCTTCATGCCGGAGCGATCGAACAGCTTTTCGGTGACGTCGACCGGG
Source organism: Bradyrhizobium sp. BRP56 (assembly GCF_020194035.1). NCBI lineage: Bacteria > Pseudomonadati > Pseudomonadota > Alphaproteobacteria > Hyphomicrobiales > Nitrobacteraceae > Bradyrhizobium > Bradyrhizobium sp. BRP56. Next base: position 17,132 of record NZ_JADYVV010000082.1, on the reverse strand, counting down.
CCGGTCAGCATCATCGCGGGCTCCGAGCCGATATTGGCGAATGCGCGGATCTTCGCCCGCGGCTTCAACCCGTGCTTGGCGCCCGCCTCCTTGCTGCCGAGCAGCACGGCGCCGGCGCCGTCGACGATGCCGGAGGAATTACCGGCGTGATGCACGTAATTGACCTTCTCGACCTCGGGATGCGACTGGATCGCCACCGCGTCGAAGCCGGCCATCGCCGCCATCGCCGCGAATGACGGCTGCAACTGCGCCAGCGACTGCATCGTCGTCGTGGGGCGCATGTGCTCGTCCTTGGCGAGGATGGTCAGCCCATTGACGTCCTTGACCGGCACCACCGACTTGCCGAAGCGGCCCTCGTCCCAGGCCTTGGCCGCGCGCTGCTGGCTCTGCACCGCGTAAGCGTCGACGTCGTCACGCGAGAAACCGTATTTGGTCGCGATCAGATCGGCCGAGATGCCCTGCGGCATGAAATAGGCCGGCACCGCCATCGAGGGATCCATCGGCCAGGCGCCGCCGGAGGCGCCGATGCCGACGCGGCTCATCGATTCCGCGCCGCCACCGATCACGAGCTCATGCTGGCCGCTCATGATCTGGGCTGCGGCGAAGTTCACGGCATCGAGGCCGGAGGCGCAGAAGCGGCTGATCTGCACGCCCGGCACCTTCTCGCCGAGGCCGGCGTTCAGCGCCGCGAAACGGGCGATGTCGGAGCCGGCCTCGCCGACCGGATCGACCACGCCGAGCACGACGTCGTCGACGGAATCCTCGGGAAGATTGTTGCGCTCCTTGAGCGACTTCAGCGGCACCGTGGCGAGCGCCAGCGCGGTGACCTCGTGCAGCGCGCCGTCGGCCTTGCCGCGGCCGCGCGGGGTACGAACGTGATCGTAGATGTATGCCTCAGGCATGACGCCCTCCTTGATATGAGGATCATAATATATACGGAAGGACACGCCGCCGCAGCAGTGCGGCGGCAATTTTCAGGGCTTTCTTGTTTGACGCGTTTTCTTCACGCGAACCGGTCTCCACTTCGCTGGAAAACGCTTCAGAACGCTTCCGCGGCCAATTCCATCGTGGTGGCGCTGCCGCTCTGGATCCGGGCCAGATGCACGGCGGTCTCCGGCAGCAGCTTCTCCATGAAGAAGCGGCCGGTCACGAGCTTGGTGTTGAGGTACGGCGTGGTGCCGGCGGCGGCCTTGTCCTGCGCCACCTTGGCCATCTTCGCCCACATGTAGCCGAGCGCGACGAGGCCGAACAATTTCATGTAGTCGGTCGCCGCGGCGCCGGCATTGTCGGGCTTGGTCAGCGCGTTCTGCATCAGCCAGCCGGTGGCCTGCTGCAGATGGCCGAGCGCGGTGGAGAGCGGGGTGATGAACGGCTTCATCGCCTCGTCGGCGCCATGCTCCTTGGCAAAAGCGCCGACCTCGCCGAAGAACGCCATCGCGGCACGGCCGCCGTCGCGCGGCAGCTTGCGGCCGACCAGGTCGAGCGCCTGGATGCCGTTGGCGCCCTCATAGATCATCGCGATGCGCGCATCGCGCACGAACTGCTCCATGCCGTGCTCGGCGATGTAGCCATGGCCACCGAACATCTGCTGCGCCGAGACCGTGTTGGCGAACCCGGTGTCGGTCAGGACGCCCTTCAGCACCGGCGTCATCAGGCCCATGTGATCGTCCGCAGCCTGGCGATCCCCAGCGTCGTTGGAGCGGTGCGCGACGTCGCTCTTCAGCGCGGTCCATACCACCATGGCGCGCGCCGCCTCGTTGAAGGCGCGGATGGTGAGCAGCGTGCGGCGCACGTCCGGATGCACGATGATCGGATCGGCCTGCTTCTCGGGTTCCTTCACGCCGGTCAGCGAGCGGCCCTGCAGGCGCTCGCGGGCATAAGCGACCGCGTTCTGATAGGCGACCTCGGACTGCGCGAGGCCCTGCACCGCGACGCCGAGGCGGGCCTCGTTCATCATCACGAACATGCCCTGCATGCCCTTGTTCTCTTCGCCGATCAGCCAGCCCGTGGCGTTGTCGTAGTTCATCACACAGGTGGAATTGCCGTGGATGCCCATCTTGTGCTCGATCGAGCCGCAGCTGACGCCGTTGCGCTGCCCGAGCGAGCCGTCGGCATTGACCAGCACCTTCGGCACCACGAACAGCGAGACGCCCTTGATGCCGGCCGGCGCGCCTTCGATGCGCGCCAGCACCAGATGGATGATGTTCTCAGTGAGGTCGTGCTCGCCGGCGGAGATGAATATCTTGGTGCCCGTGATCTTGAAGCTGCCGTCGGCCTGGCGCACCGCCTTGGTGCGGAGCAGGCCGAGATCGGTGCCGCACTGCGGCTCGGTCAGGTTCATGGTGCCGGTCCACTGGCCGGCGACCATCTTCGGCACATAGGTCTGCTTCTGCTCGGGGGTGCCGTGCACCAGGAGCGCTGCGGTCGCGCCCATGGTCAGCCCGCCATACATCGAGAACGCCATGTTGGCGGAGATCTGGAATTCGTTGACCGCCTGCGAGAGCGTCACCGGCAGGCCCTGGCCGCCGAATTCCGTCGGCGCCGAGAGGCCGAGCCAGCCGCCTTCGGCGACCTGCCTGAAGGCGTCCTTGAAGCCCTTCGGCGTGGCGACGCTGCCGTCGTCATTGCGCTTGCAGCCTTCGAGATCGCCTGTGCGATTGAGCGGCTGCAGCACCTCTTCGCTGAGCTTGGCGGCCTCGCCGAGGATCGCCTCGCGTACATCGGCCGAGGCATCGGTGAAGCCGGGAAGATTGCCGTAGCGGTCGATCTGGAAAACGTCGTTGAGCAGGAAGCTGACGTCTTCGACGGGGGCTTTGTAGGTTGGCATGCTGGTCTCCCGGCTGGCACATGGCCGCATATGCGACGGACGCTGCGCAGCGTGTCCTTGGGTTGTTGGAGCGGACCTTATCCGGTTCCGGAGGTCCGCGGCAGATGCTATCGCGACTGTGATTGCGACGTTGCGCCGCTTTGCTCCATCAACTCCTCGCCCATCATCCGATGCAGCAGGTTGATCGCCTTGAGCGGACGCACCATCACCTTGAAATGCGTGATCCGGCCGTCACCATCGAACGTGATGATGTCGACGCCGTTGAGCTTGATGCCGTCGATCTCGTTCTCGAATTCGAGCACCACGCCGGTGTCATTGCGCCACTCGCCGAGATACTTGAAGGTCGGGCCGCCGAGCACCTTGGCGGCGCTGGTGAGATATTTGAAGGTGATGTCGCGGCCACGCTGCGGCGTGTGCACGACCGGACTTTCGAACACCGCGTCGGGATGCAGCAGGTCCCACAGAGCGGCGGTGTCGTGGGACTTCATGTAGGCGTACCACTTGTCGAGGCCCGGCTTGCTCATTCGGACGTCTCCTGCGGCGGGGTTAAGAAGCCTGGACATCGGCGCGCGCGACAGGGCGGCACGCCGATCACCATATGCATATTGACGCATATGCACACTAATGCATAAAGTCAAGCGAACTTCAGAATGGCCTTTTGGGGAACTGAGATGGAGGTGGGCGTTGGCACTCGGTGACGCAATCCTTGCCTGCCTCACGGAACGTCCGATGACGGGCTATGAGCTCGCCAAGACGTTCGATGCGTCGATCGGCTTCTTCTGGAAGGCCGACCATCAGCAGATCTACCGGGAGCTCTCGCGGCTGCGCGACAAGGGGCACGTCCAGGGCCGCGAGGTGGTGCAGTCCGGCAAGCCCAACAAGCTGGTCTATACCCTGACCGCCGAAGGCCGCGCGGCGCTGAAGCACTGGGCAGCGCGCCCGAGCGTGCCGCCCTCGATCAAGGATGACCTTCTGGTCCGGCTCTATGCGCTCGACTGCGTCGATATCGAGCCGCTGCGCAACGACCTGATGGCGCGGCTGGAGCATCACCGCGACCGCTATGAGCGCTATGAGCGCCTGCTCAACAAGCGCTTCCCCGACGGCACCGCGCCGCCGGCCGATGTCGGCAAGATGCTCAGTCTGCGCCTCGGCATGCGCCATGAGCGCATGGTGGTGGAATGGTGCGAGGAGGCGCTCGACGCGCTCTCGGCCATGTCCGGCCGCAGCAATGTGCTGCCGCTCGACGACGGCAAGCGCGAAAGCAACGGCTAGAAACAAATCTCCAACCTCCCCTTGAAAAGGGGAGGTCGCTTTGCTCGAAGAGCAAAGCGGGTGGAGATCATCTCTCTCCACACGCAGCAGTGTGTGCGGCTGACCCCCATCCCGACCTTCCCCCTTTCAGGGGGAAGGAGAAGCTTGGCGGCGACACAAGTCGCTGTCCTGATCCGGCGCAACAGGTTCCCGGATTCCCTAACTTTAGCGCCCGCCGGCCGCATTCCTTAACCCGTTATTTACCGTGACGGGAAAAAGTCAGCAGCTGAGGCAGACGCCCGGCGCAGAATTCGATTGTCTCTTAACGGGAATGCGCGGGGAGGCTGCGGGCGCAGGGTGTAGCGCCGGAGTCGGGACCGGACGGAATCATGAATTCGCGCGTATCGTGGAGTGTTGACGGCATCGATCCCTCCGTCCGCGACAGGGCCGAGGCGGCTGCGCGCCGCGCCGGCATGTCTTTGAACGACTGGCTCAACTCCACCGTCGGCGAGCCGAGCCCGCCGGATTGGCGCATGGAGCAACGGCAGCCGATGCCGAGCCGGGAAAGCCGCGAGGTCGCCGATATCCACCAGCGGCTCGACGCCATCACCCGGCAGATCGAACAGATTGCAAAGCCTCTGACGCGCGCCGAAGCGGTGCGCGCCGAAGTGCCGCGCGGCCAGCCCGCCGTCGCGCGACAGCTGAACGACGCGATTTCGCGCCTCGATGCCCGGCTGTCGCAAATTTCGCGGCCGCAGCCGGCGCGCGAGCCGCAGCCACAGCCGATGCGCGAATCGCAGATGCAGCGCGAGCCGCAGATGCATGACCGGCAACTGGAGGAGAGGCTGCGCCAGGCGGAGGCGGTCGAGCGCGCCGCAGCCCAGGTCTATCGTCCCTCGCCGCCACTGAGCCCGGCCTCGTTCGATTTCGCGATCGCGGAGATCGCCGCGCGCCAGAACGAGCTCGACGTATCGGCACAACGCCAGATGCCGCCGCGCGGCGCGCCGCCGATGCCGCAATCGACGCCGCCGATGGCCGCCTATGCGCCACCGCCGCCGGTCGGGCCCGACTTCTCCTCGCTCGAGCGTCAGCTGCTCAAGATCACGAGCCAGATCGAGGCGCTGCAGCGGCCTGACCATATCGAGCAGTCGATCGCGGCCTTCCGCGGCGAGCTTGCGGAAATCCGCCAGGCGATCACCGAGGCGATGCCGCGCCGGGCGATCGAGTCGATCGAGAACGAGATCCGCTCGCTGCATCACCGGATCGACGAGCTCCGCCAGGAGGGCCGCAACGGCCAGGGCCAGGCGATCGCCGGCATCGAACGCGCGCTGTCGGAGATCCGCGAGTCGCTGCGCACGCTCACGCCCGCCGAGCAGCTCACCGGCTACGACGAGGCGATCCGCAATCTCGGCGCCAAGCTCGACATGATCCTGCGCGCCAACGACGATCCGTCGACGGTGCATCAGCTCGAGAGCGCGATCGCCGCGCTGCGCGCCATCGTCTCCAACGTCGCCTCCAACGACGCGCTGCTGCAGCTCTCCGGGGACGTGCATGCGCTGGCCGCGAAGGTCGACCAGCTGTCGCAGATGTCGCGCGCCGAGACCCATGACGATGCCTTCGCCGGGATCGAGCAACGCATTGCCGCATTGGCCTCGACGCTGGAGACCCGCGAGCGGCCGGCCGGCTACGACAACACCGATGCCATCGAAGGCGCCCTGCGCTCGCTGTCGGAGCGGATTGACCGCCTGCAGGTCGGCAACGACAGTTCGTCGGCATTCACCCATCTCGAGCAGCGCGTCTCCTATCTGCTCGAGCGCCTGGAGTCCGCCGACCAGCGCTCCGGCAATCTCGGCCGGGTCGAGGAAGCGCTGCATGACATCATGCGGCACCTCGAGGCGCAGCACGCCCACATCGCCTCGCTCGCCGACGCCGCCCGCAACGTCAACACCTCCTCGCCGCAGCCGATGATGGACAGCGGCATCGTCGACATGGTGAAGCGCGAGCTGTCCGACATCCGCTTCAGCCAGTCGGAGACCGACCGCCGCACCCAGGATTCGCTGGAGACCGTTCACAACACGCTCGGCCATGTCGTCGATCGTCTCGCGATGATCGAGAACGATCTGCGTACGGTGCGCACCGCGCCGCCTGCTCCCGCGCCGGCCGAACCGCGGATGGAAGCTCCGCGGATGGAGATGCCGCGCGCGGCGATGTCGCAGCCGATCGCGCAGCCCAAACCTGAAGCGTACAAGCCTGAATCGTACAGGCCCGGATTGCCCAATCCTGCGCTGGCGCAGGAGCACTTCATGTCCGCGCCGCGCGAATTCCATGCCGCGCAGCCGGTCGAGAGCGCGCCGCCGCCGCCGCTGCCGCCGCGCGCGATCAGCGAGATCCTCGAGCCGCATGCGGCGTCCGCACGCGCCGCGATCGCGCCGGACCTGCCGCCGGATCATCCGCTCGAACCGGGCACACGCCCCTCCGGCCGGGTCGCTTCGCCGTCGGAGCGGATCGCGGATTCCGAGCGCGCGATCTCTGATCTTCCCGCCGGCAAGAAGGAGCCGGTCTCGACATCGAGCTTCATCGCCGCCGCGCGCCGCGCCGCGCAGGCCGCTGCCGCGCAACCCGTCAACGAGAAGGCGGCGCGCGCCGCGAGCAAGGCTGCAGCCAAGGCCAAGGAGAAGGCCGACAAGGCCGCGAAGGCGGCTGCCGCCAAGGCCGGCACGGCCGCGGCCGGCGCGACGGCGACTGGCGCGCCGGAGGCGCAGCCTTCGACCATCACCTCCAAGATCCGTTCGCTGCTGGTCGGCGCGAGCGTGGTCGTGATCCTGCTCTCGACCGCCAAGATGGCGATGAACCTGCTCGACACCAGCTCCGCGCCGCAGGTGCCGGCGATCGAGCACAGCGAGCCGGCCACGCCGCCCATGCAGCCGCCTGCCGAGAATTCCGTCGCGCCCGCCCCGGCTGCGCCGTCCGGCGTGCCCGGACCGTCAGTGCCCGGGCCGTCGATGACCTCGCCGACCCCGCTCGGCCGCCAGTCCAACAATACTCCGGCGCCGAACACGCTCGACAGCGCGCAGGTGACGATCCCGCCGGCAATCGCACCCGCACCCGCCGCCGCGCCTGAGCCGACCGCCGCGCCAACAGCCGCCGCCAACGACGTCACCGGCACGATTCCGACCGCACCGCCGCTCGGCGGCAAGCTCGCCATGGTCCAGATCCCGGCGGGCGAGAAGCTACCCGACGCGATCGGCGGTCCGGCGCTGCGCACGGCTGCGATCAAGGGCGATGCGGCCGCGGCCTATGAAGTCGGCGTCCGCTTTGCCGAAGGCAAGGGCGTGACCGCCAATGTCGACGAAGCCGCCAAATGGTATGCCCGCGCAGCGCAGGCCGGCGTGGTGCCCGCGATGTTCCGGCTCGGCACCTTCTACGAGAAGGGCCTCAGCGTGAAGCGCGACTTCGATATGGCGCGACGCTACTACGTGCAGGCCGCCGAGCGCGGCAACGCCAAGGCGATGCACAATCTCGCCGTGCTCGACGCCGATGGCGGCGGCAAGGGCGCCGACTACAAGAGCGCCGCGCAGTGGTTCCGCAAGGCGGCCGATCGCGGTGTTGCCGACAGCCAGGTCAATCTCGGCATCCTCTATGCCCGCGGCATCGGTGTCGAACAGAACCTCGCCGAGTCCTTCAAGTGGTTCAGCCTCGCGGCCGCACAGGGCGACGCCGACGCCGGCCACAAGCGCGACGATATTGCCAAGCGGCTCGACCCGCAGTCGCTGGCCGCAGCGAAGCTGGCGATCCAGACTTTCACCGCCGAGCCGCAGCCGAGCGATGCGGTCAACGTCCCGGCGCCCGCCGGCGGCTGGGACGGCGCGGCCGCGCAGCCCGCAGCGGCGAAGCCGGTCAAGCAGCCCTCGAAGCGGACGGCGGCGCTCGCCGCTCCAGCTCACTAGGTTCGAGACGGCTGCGGCGCCCTGACGGCGCCGCTGTCCTATACCTCCGGCCTTCGGCCGTGTAGACAGGCGCGCAGTTCCGCGCCGTCGGCGCACGCGTTCCGGAGGGTCAGGCTTGTCTGTCGACGATCGCCAGGATGATGGAACGGGCCACCGTTCGTCCCCGACCGGTCCCCGCGTTGCGCCGCCGCGGCAGGCGCCGTCTCCATTTGCCCGGCGCCCTTCGGCCTCGCCTCCGCCGACGCCGCAAGGGAACGTGGCATCGCCGCCCCGCGCGTTCCGGTTCTCGCTCTGGTCCATCATCATCTTCGTGCTGCTGCTGTCGAGCGTCGCCATCCAGGCTTACCGTGACCTGTCGACGCCGGGCGCCTGGGACTTCTGGCGCGAGACCTACATCGCAGCCAGCATGACGTCCGCGGTGATTCCCGATGTCGACATCGACGGATCGGGCCGCGGCCGGCGGGCGCTTGCGATCAGCGGCAAGATCGGCTCGGCCAGCGCGAGCTGGTTCCGCGACCGGCTCAGCGAGGCGCGTCTCACACCAGGCGACGTCGTGCTGCTATCGTCGCCCGGCGGCGCGCTGAACCAGGCCGCCATCATGGGCGAGGTGATCCGCACGCGCGGGCTCGTCACCGCGGTCGCCGCATCAGATGTCTCGGGCAAGCTCCGCCCCGCGTCCTGCGCCAGCGCTTGCGTCCTGGTCTATGCCGGCGGTCAGACCCGCTATGGCATCGCGGGCTCGCGGCTCGGCGTGCATCGCTTCACGACGAGCACGCCCGTCAGCGATCCCCTCGCCGAGGCCCAACGCATCCAGGGCATGGTGCTGGGCTACATGACCAAGATGGGCGTCTCCTCCGCGATCGTCGAGGCGATGTCGCAAACCTCCGATATCTGCTGGCTAAACCCGAAGGAAGCGCTCGCGCTGAACCTGATCACCAAGCCTGTCGATCGGCCGTGAGGCGCCACCGGCGCCATTAATCTGAATTATCAACCACGTCCGCAGACGGCGGCCGAGTGCGGCGAAAAATGCCCCCGGGAGCGGATTCTTTAGTCCCTCCCCCCGCCGAATTCGGTTATGCAAGAACGCGGCAATCGACCCGCGTTCGCCTGCGTCTTGCGCGCCGACCGGATTCGTTCAGCCGGAGAATGCCCGACCAGAACGACATCACGCCGTGATGCGGCCTTGTGCCGAGTTCGCGGCGAACCGACAAGAAGCGACGCGCGTGCAGCTCTATCTCCCGATCGCCGACATTCCGGTCAATGTCTTCCTCATCCTGGCGATGGGCGCGGCGGTTGGATTCGTCTCCGGCATGTTCGGCATCGGCGGCGGCTTCCTGATGACGCCGCTGCTGATCTTCGTCGGCATCGCGCCCGCGGTCGCGGTCGCCTCCGTCGCCAGCCACATCGCGGCCTCCTCGTTCTCCGGTGCCATTTCCTATTGGCGCAGACGCGCGATCGATCCGCTGCTGGCGGCGGTGCTGCTGGTCGGAGGCACGCTCGGCACCACGTTCGGGGTGTGGACCTTCACCTTCCTGCGCTCGCTCGGCCAGCTCGACCTGATGATCGCGCTGTCCTACGTCATCCTGCTGACGACGGTCGGTGGGCTGATGTTCTGGGAAGGTTTGCGCGCGATGCTGCGCGTCCGCCGCGGCGGTCCGATCGCGCTGCGCAAGCCCGGCAGCCATGGCTGGATCCACGGCCTGCCACTGAAGCTGCGCTTCAAGCGCTCCAAGATCTATCTCTCCGTCATCCCGGTGGTCGTGGTCGGCCTCGCGATCGGCTTCGTCGGCGCCGTGATGGGAATCGGCGGCGGCTTCATCCTGGTGCCGCTGATGATCTATGTGCTGCGGGTGCCGACCTCGACCGTGATCGGCACCTCGATGGTGCTCACGCTCGTCACCATGGTGTTTGCAACCATGCTGCACGCAGTGACCAACCATCTGGTCGACGCCGTGCTGGCGCTGATCCTAATGGTCGGCGGCGTCACCGGCGCGCAGTTCGGCGCCCGCGCCGGCCAGAAGATCCGTGGCGAGCATCTGCGCCTGCTGCTCGGCCTGCTCGTGCTCGCGGTCGGCATCCGCTTTGCGGTCGAACTGGTGATCCGGCCGCAGGACCTCTACAGCATCCGCGAAACCGGCGGAGCCCCGCCATGAGGCTGCGCGCGGCGCTCGCGATCATCGGCTTCGCCGCCGCCGGCCTGGCGGCCGCGCCCGCTCATGCCGAGCGGCTGATCGTGTCGGTCTCCAACCACCGCGTCACTGTGACGCCGAACTATTCCGGCGGCGAGCTCGTGCTGTTCGGCTCGGTCGAGAAGGACGACAAGACGCCGGCCAATCGCAACAATTACGATCTCGTCGTCACGGTGTCCGGCCCGCGCGCCGACATGGTCACGCGGCGCAAGGAGCGCAAGTTCGGCATCTGGATCAACACCGACTCGCGCCAATTCCTGCAGGTGCCGGGTTATCTCGCGCTGTTCTCGAATCGCCCGTTCGACCAGATCGCCTCGCCCGAGGTGCAGCGGCGGCAGCAGCTCGGGCTCAACAACGTGCTGCTGATGCAGCGGGTCGGGCCCGACTATGCCGACGTGGTGCCGAACGACCCGTTCCGCAGCGCCTTCGTGCGGCTGCGCTCCGAGCACGGGCTGTACCGTGAGGCGACCTCGGCAGTGACCTTCCTGACCCCGACCCTGTTCCGCACCGGCATTCCGCTGCCGGCGGAGGTGCCGATCGGCACCTATAATGTCGAGATCAAGCTGTTTTCCGACGGCGCGCTGGTGACCAAGGCCGAGACCGCGTTCGAGATCGTCAAGGTCGGGTTCGAGCAGTTCGTCGCCACCACCGCGCGGCATAACGGCCTTGTCTACGGCCTGATCACCGCGTTCATGGCGCTGATGACCGGCTGGATGGCCTCGATCGTGTTCCGCAAGGATTGATCTAGCCAGCCCTGCTTTGCAATGCGCTTTCGAACGCGTCGCTGAGGATCGAGAGGCCAAGATCGATCTCGTCGTCGCTGATCGTCAGCGGCGGGGCGATGCGGAATACGCTGCCCATGCCGGGCAACTGAACGATGTTGGTGCTCAGTCCAAGCTGCATGCAGCGCTGGGAGACACGCGTTCCGAGCGCTTCGTCAGGCTCCTTGCTGTAACCGTCGCGCACGATCTCGATACCCTGCATCAGCCCCCTGCCGCGCACGTCACCGATGCATTCGAACCGGTTCTGAAGTGCGAGGAGCCCGTCCCTCAGCCGCGCGCCCGCTATCCCGGCGCGCTCGACCAATCTGTCGCGAAGGATGATCTCGATGACCTTCAGCCCGACCGCGGCCGGAATCGGGTCCGACACATGCGTCGTGTAGAACAGGAAACCGCGTTCGTGACAGCGCTCTTCGATCTCGGCGGAGGTGATGACCGCAGCCAGAGGCAGGCCGGCGCCGAGGGTCTTCGACAAGGTCAGGACGTCAGGCACGACGCCGTCGCGCTCGAAAGCGAACATGGCGCCGGTTCGGCCGAGGCCGGTCTGTGCCTCGTCGACGATCAGCAGCATGCCGCGTGCCCGGCACAGCTCTTTGAGCTCGGCAAGGTAGCCTTCAGGCAGATCGATCAGCCCGCCGGAGCTGAGGATCGGCTCGGCGATCATGCAGGCGAGCGAGCCGGTCGATTGGCGATCGATCAAATCGAAGGCATAGGCCAGCTCGGCCCGCCAATCGGCCGCGTTGCCGAAGCGCGGGCGATAGGGGTTCGGCGTCGGGATCGCGAGCGAGCCGATTGGCGCGGGACCATAACCCTTGCGGCCGGCCGAATAGGTCGTTCCGGCCGCGCCAGACGTCATTCCGTGCCAGGACTGCGCGAACGCGACGGTCTCGAAGCCGCCGGTGGCGAGCTTGGCCATCTTGATCGCAGCTTCATTCGACTCGCCGCCGGTGCTGAGCAGCATGACGCGATCAAGCCCCGGCGGCAGCAGGCCCGCGAGCTGTTCGGCCAGCGCGACGACCGGGCGCGTCAGCATGCCGCTGAACAGATGGTCGAGCCGTTCGGCATGCTCGCTGATGGTCTGGACGATCTCCGGGTGACCATGACCGAGCACGGCGCTCATCTGCCCGGACGTGAAATCCAGGATGGCCCGGCCGTCGGCGTCATAGACGAAGGCCCCGGAGGCGCGCTCGATGATGACGGGAGCGAACGTCCCGCCATAGCGAATGAGGTGCCGCCGCGCGCGATCCCAAAAGGATTTGTCGTCATTTCCGGCCATGCCCGCTCCTTGCTGCTCGGTCGCAGCGATCAAAGAACCCTCGCACCACATCTTATGCGCGCGCGAGGGCAATGACATTGCGATTTGAGATGCATTTCAGCCCTTCTTCTGCAAACAATTGCGCAAAAGATGGAGAATGCGAAAGAAATGGGAACCGCGATCGTGATTGACGTGATCGACCGTAAAATCCTCGACGTGCTGCAGGTCGAGGGGCGCATCACGAATCTCGAGCTGGCCGAGCGGATCGGCCTCTCGTCCGCCCCCTGCATGCGACGCGTTCGTACCCTCGAAGAGGCCGGCGTCATCAATTCCTATGTGGCGCTGGTGGACCCGACGCGGGTTGGACTCGGGTTCGACGTGATCGTCGAGGTCCGTCTCAAGCAACAGAACAGGGAATCCTTCACGCGCTTCGAGCGGAAGGTGATCGACCTTCCGGAGGTCGTCGAATGTTGCATGATTGCCGGCGATTGGGATTACTCGCTACGGATCGTGTCCTCGGACCTCGCGCGCTACCAATCGTTCATCCTCGACCGCCTTATGCATCCGGATAGCGACGTCGCGAGCTACCGCACGACGATCATCCTGCGAAAGGTCAAATCGACGACCAAGATCGATAGCTCGCTGTTCGGCGAGGGTTGAGGAGTTCGAACAAGCTACAGCAGGAAGCCGATCCCCATCGCGATCACGCTGAGCGCCATCGCGCCGGTCGAGAGCCAGCCGAGCCAGTACAGCCATCCGCGGACCACAAAGCGGTCCATGACGTCCCGGCGGCGGGCCATGAACATCAGCAGCACCATCACGGGCACCGCGAGCACGCCGTTGACGACCGCACTCCAGTACAACGCCGCGATCGGATCGATCGGCGTGAAGTTGAGCGCGATGCCGATGCCGCCCGACAGCGCCAGCACCGAATAGAACGCGATCGCCTCCTTCGGCCTGCGCGTCAGCCCAACCCGCCATCGCCGGCCCTCGCCGACGGCATAAGCCGTCGCACCCGCGAGCACCGGAATCGCCAGAAGGCCGGTGCCGACGATGCCGAGCGCGAAGATCACCTCGGCAAACGGCCCGGCGATCGGGCGCAGCGCCTCGGCGGCCTGCGCCGAGGTCTGGATGTCGGTCTTGCCGGTGGCGTGCAGCGATGCGGCGGCGGTGACGATGATCGACAATGCGATCAGGTTCGAAAACGCCATGCCGGTGATGGTATCGGCGCGGATGCGCGAGAATTCGTGCTGGGCGCCGTAATGCCGTTCGATCAGCGGATGCTTGGTGGCGTCGACCCGCTGCTCCTCCGCCTCCTGCGAGGCCTGCCAGAAGAACAGATAGGGCGAGATCGTGGTGCCGAGGATCGCAACGATGGTCGTGAAATAGTCGGCGCTCCAGCTGATGCGCGGCAGCAGCACGCCGGCCAGGGCCTCCATCCACGACACCTTGGCAAAGGCGAGCGCCGCGACATAGGCGAACAGGCTGAGCGTCAGCCATTTCAGTATCGTGACGTAGCGCCGGTAGTTCATGAAGATCTGCGCGGCCACCGAGGTGACGCCGAACAGCACCACATAGAGAATGGCCGGACCGCCGATCAGAAGCTTTGTGGCATCGGCCATGGCCGAGAGGTCGGCCGCGATGTTGATGGTGTTGGCAATCGACAGCAGCGTCACCACGACGGCGAGGAGCCAGCCTGGATAATGCCGGCATACATTGCCCGCGATGCCATGCCCGGTGACGCGGCCGACCCGCGCCGAGATCTCCTGGATCGCGCTCATCAGCGGAAACGTCAGCAGCATGGTCCAGCCGATGCCGTAGCCGAGTTGCGCGCCGGCCTGGCTGTAAGTGCCGATCCCCGAAGGGTCGTCGTCGGAAGCGCCGGTGATCAGCCCGGGTCCGAGCGCCTTCAGGACGCGGCTGAAACTGAACGGCTGGCGCCGGGGCTTCGCCGCCGGCGCATCGTCTTGATCGTCGTGCTGCGAGATTGTCCCTTGCCGCGTCATGTCCGGTTCCAGCCGTCAGACAACGAGCCGGATACCGGCAAGGTTCCTGGGACGAAACCTACGGCTCGATGACCGTGGCGACGCCGGGCTCGAGGATGCGCAGACGGCGGCCGAAGCCGAGCGTATCGAAGCTCGCGCGCAGGTCGCTCGCGCTCTGCCGGAAATGCGCCCAGCCGTCGGTATGAACCGGCACGATCACCGCGTCCGCAAAGGCGTGCGCGGTTTCGATCGCGTCATTGGTGTCCATCGTGAGATGGAAGGGGCCGCGGGTTTGCGCGGCGCCGGCGAACGGCAGCACCACGCCGCAGTCGAAGCGCCGCGCAACCTCGGCGACGCCGTCGAACCAGGTGGTGTCGCCGCTGACATAGACCGGACGGCCCGGTCTTGCCGGCTGCACAACGAAGCCGATGACGTCGCCGGACAATGGCTCGATCCCGGCCGGTCCGTGCCGCGCCGGCGTCGCGGTGATGGTGAGGGTCCGGCCGCCCTTCTGCAACTCGGTCGAGGCCCAGGGCGCAAAGCCCTCGGCGTTGCCGCCGAGCCGCCTGGCGCCGGCCTCCGTCGTCAGCACGCGCTTCACGCCTTTAAGGAAATCCCGGCCGGAATGGTCGAGATTGTCGGAATGCTGGTCGTGGCTCAGCAGCACCGCATCGATCGCGCCGACATCGCGCACGCCGAGCGCGGGACCCGTCAGCTTCTCCAGTTTCACATGCGGCAATTGATACTCGCCGGGCGCATCGAAGGTCGGATCGGTGAGCAGGCGGAACCCGTCGATCTCGATCAGGGCGGTGGGGCCTCCGATCAGCGTGATGGTGATGCTCACGTCATACTCCTGTTGGCCGCGGCGGCTGCGGGGCGGGTCACCAGGTAAATGCCGAGCGCCACCGGAACGATCCCGAGCAGGTCGCGAAATTCGACATGCTCGCCGAGCACGAGATAGGCGAACAGCATGCCGAGCGGCGGCATCAGGAAGTGATAGGCGCTTGCGGCGGTCGCACCACACACTTTCAGGAGATGAAACCAGAGCAGATAGGCAAGGATCGAGCCGCCGAGCACGAGGAAGGTGAAGGCGCCGGCAAGCCGCATGCTGGGCACGATGTCGCTGACGCTGGAGAGCGTGAAGGCGAACGGCATCACCGCAAGGCCGCCGGCCATGTTCTGGATGCCGTTGCCGATCCACAGGCTGCCCTTCGGTGCCAGCAGCTTGAACAGCACGGTGCCGGCGACGATCGAGGCGAGCGAGGCCAGCGTGAACAGGATGCCATGCGGGCTGTCCGATCCGACCGACATGCGATGCCAGACGATGAAGGCGACGCCGACGATGCCGAGCACGAGACCAATCACCTTGCGCAAGGTCATGCTCTCGCCGAGGAACAGCGCCGCCAGCATGGCGGTGAACACCGGATTGGCCGAGACGATCAGCGCGCCAAGCCCGGCCGAGACCGTCTTCAGGCCGGTATAGCCGAGGCCGAGATAGAGCGCGTTGTTGGCGACGCCGAGCACGGCAAATACCGCCGCATCGCGCCAGCTGAGATCCCATTGGTCGCGGCGCAGCCAGGAGATGGCGAGGATCAGAACCCCGGCGAGCGAAAACCGCGCGGCCAGCAGGATCAGCGGCGGGCAATCGGTGACGCCGATCTTGCCGGCGACGAAGGCGTAGCTCCAGAGCAGGCAGAACAGGGCAATCAGCAGCGGCAGGGTGTTGAAGCGGGCGCGGGGGGCGGCCATCGAGGTAGCGGCGGACATGGGCGAATTCTCCTTCGGCCATGATCTAGGCCCGCGCCTTGATATTTGGAAATTAAATGATAGACTGGCGTGCAGTGGATTTATAAATGGAGGCTGCGATGCTCGACCTGGAGCTGTTGCGCAGTTTCGTCTCGGTGGTCGATGCCGGCGGCTTCACCCGCGCCGGAGAGCGCGTCCACCGCACGCAGTCGACGGTGAGCCAGCAGATCAAGCGCCTGGAGGAGGATGTCGGCCAGCCGCTATTGATCCGTAGCGGCAAGGACGTCACCCCGACGGAAGCCGGCGAGCGGCTGTTGACCTATGCGCGGCGGCTATTGTCACTCGCCGAAGAGGCCCGCGACGTGCTCTCGCGCCCCGGCAGCGAAGGCGCGATCCGGATCGGCATCACCGAGGATTTTGCCGCCTATCGGCTGACAAAGCTGCTCGCCACCTTCGCGCGCAGTCATCCGACCTTGCGGCTCGACGTGCGCTCCGGGCAGAGCCTTTTCCTGTACCGTGATCTCGAACGCGGCGATCTCGATCTCGCGCTGATCAAGCGCGCCGCCAATGAGAAGGGCGGCATCGCGGTCTGGCCTGAACGCGTGCACTGGGTCACCAGCAAGGGCCACCCGCGCGATACGACGGCCGGCTCGGTTCCGCTGATCGGTTTCGCCTCGGGCTGTCTCTACCGCGCCCGCGCCATCCATGCGCTGGAGAGCGCCGGCCGCAACTGGCATATGGCCTACACCTCCTCCAGCCTCGCCGGCATCCAGGCCGCGGTCGCCGCAGGCCTCGGGCTCAGCATCCTGTCGGAAATGTCGATCCAGGCGGAGCATCGCGTGCTGACCGCAAAGGACGGCTTTGCGCCGATCGACCGCACCGAGGTCGCCCTCGTCGCCGCCCCCGAAGCCAGCCCGGCGACACTGCGGCTGGCCGACAGGCTCGCGGAGTATTGCGAAAGCGTGCAGGCGAAGGCGGCTTAGGGCGAGGTCGCGCCGCTACTCCGCTGTCGTCCCTGCGAAAGCACTAGCGTGTCTACACGGTTTTGGGGCGCGACAGATTGACTCGGTGCAGCAAGAAGTGGCGTCTCTGCAGCATGTTGTATGATTCTCTCACTGGCGCTTTGATTCGAAGGAGCGCCAGCGATGCAGCC